>CABUQI010000001.1 GCA_902493545.1 uncultured Collinsella sp.
CGTTGGTTCCGAATGCCTTGAGGCCCGCATCGGCCGAGGCGATGATGGCAGCGATGCCGTCCTCCATGAGTCCCTGCAACGCCGCGCCGATCACGCCAAACGTCAGCCAAAAAACGAGACCCATGATCACCAGGAACGCCGGAATGGCCGTGTAGCGGCCCGTCAGGATGCGGTCGATCTTGACGGAGCGCACGTGCTCGCGGCTCTCATGCGGCTTAACGACGCAACGCCCACACACGTCGCCGATAAAGCTAAAGCGCATATCGGCCAGCGCAGATAGGCGGTCGGTGCCGGCCTCGCCCTCCATCTGGGTAATGATGTGCTCGATAGCGTCGAGCTCATTGCGATCCAGGTGAAGCGCCTCGGTTACCAGCTCATCGCCCTCGACCAGCTTGGTCGCCGCAAAGCGCACCGGAATGTGCGCCGTCACGGCATGGTCCTCGATCAGGTTAGCAATACCGTGGATGCAGCGATGCAGCGCACCGCCGTCCGGGCCGTCGGGCGCACAAAAGTCCAGGCGACCAGGGCGCTCGCGGAACCGTGCCACGTGCAGGGCGTGATCCACCAACTCGCCGATGCCCTCGTTGCGGGCAGCGCTAATGGGGACAACAGGCACGCCCAACAGGCTCTCGAGCAGATTGACGTCTACGGCGCCGCCGTTGGCCGTCACCTCGTCCATCATGTTGAGCGCGATGACCATGGGGCGGTCAAGCTCCATAAGCTGCAACGTCAGGTACAGATTGCGCTCGATGTTGGTTGCGTCGATGATATCGATGATGGCGTCCGGGCGCTCGTCGAGGATGAACTGACGGCTCACGACCTCTTCACCTGTGTACGGCGACAGCGAATAAATACCAGGCAGGTCGGTAACGTTCGCCTCGGGGTGGTTGCGGATGGTGCCATCTTTGCGGTCGACCGTCACGCCGGGAAAGTTACCGACGTGCTGGTTGGAGCCCGTCAGCTGGTTGAATAACGTGGTCTTGCCGCAGTTTTGGTTGCCGGCGAGGGCAAAGTGCAGCGGCGCGCCCTCGGGCACGGCCGTCTTTGCCGCACGGGGCGAATACGTCCCCTCGCCCAGGGCCGGATGCTCCGTCGTGCCGATTGCGGCGTTAGCGCGCGGACCCGTATCGGTGTCGTGAATACCCACGAGCTCGATGCGAGCGGCATCGTCCTTGCGCAGTGTCAACTCGTAGCCACGCAGGCGGATCTCGAGCGGATCGCCCATGGGGGCGTACTTCATCATGGTGACTTCGGTGCCCGGCGTTAGACCCATGTCCAAAATATGCTGTCGGAGTGCCTGATCGTCCGATGCCACCGATGCGACAACGGCGTCCTTTCCAATCTCGAGTGTATCGAGCTTCACGTCCGTGTTCCTCCCCCGGCGCCCACAGGGCGTTGTATTTATGTTCACCATGGCTAACCGTTTGCCATGGCTAACCAATTGTAACCATGCATGATAGCGCGAACACACAACGACGTTCAATCGACAGATCGCTGCGATGGGAATTCTGGGCCATTGCTTCCCAGACGGGCCTGCTGCGGAAACCGCATCCCACTCTGGAACACCTAAACGGGATGAGCTTTCCGGTTGAGGCATCTAGCGGAAACTGCAGCCCGGAATCGGCGCTCAGACTGGGATGCAATTTCCCAATGGGGCCCTCGGGGAAACTGCGGCCCGGAATCTGCTCTCGAAACGGGACGCGGTTTCCCCGAGGACCGAAACAGCCGCCCGCCCCTCGACAAAATGATCCGTTCCCTCCGTCGCATGCGGAACATCCAAGGAGTGTCCCAGGGTGCCGGCACAATAGGAACGTCCCCAGCTGCCGGCAGCATTTCGCCGCAACAGCAAAAGCCCGCGCTGGCAACAAATGTCACCTGAGCGGGCTTGGTGGGCGCTCACAAAGGCACGTTACAGAGGCCCACGTCAGTTATGGATTACCGAACGGCACCGGCACGCGATGCCTCCGTCGGCTTACCAAGCGATGAAGCTTGCCGCAGTCTTAGACTATCGGCGCAATGCCGGCAAAGTGCAGATACAGCGAAATGATTGCCACGACAATGACCACCGCTGCGATCAGCTTGTCGTGCAGATGCGGAAGCACCGGTTTACCGCGGCCTCGCTCGCCCAGCATATAAACGGGAATGGCCGGAGCAAAAAGAATCGTCGTGATCATAACGCCCTGAAGACCCGTCGACCACACCAGGAACAATGTGTAGATGAAGCCGAGCGTACCGAAGAAGCGGGCTTTGCCGACGCTGGGCGCATGCGGCCCGTCCAGATGCTCGTTCTTCCAGCCAATCACCATGTAATAGGCAGCCGAGCAGACATACGGAACCAGAATCGTGTTGACTGCGCAGCTATAGAAGAACTGGTAGGTGCTCGCCGCCACATACGACACGATCAAGAAGAGCTGCGTGATGCCGGAGCTCACGAGAACCGTTACCACCGGGGCGTCGTGCTTGTTCGTCTTGGCAAACGCCAGAGGGAAGGATCCCTGGCGCGCCGCCTCGAACGGCGTCTCGGACGCAATGATGACATAGCCCAGCAGCGCGCCGACCAACGAAAGGATAACGCCAAGGTTTACGATGGCAGCACCAACCGGACCGATTGCGCACTCGAGAATTCCCGCCATGGAGGGCGTTGCAAGCTGTGCCATCTCCTCGCGCGGCATAATGCCGAGCGACAGCATCGAGATGATCAGATACAGCGTGAATACAGCCGCAAATCCGAGCGCCGTCGAGCGGCCGACGTCACGCACGTACTTTGCACGGCCCGAGATAACGACAGCGCCCTCGATGCCCGTGAAGACCCAGACAAGGGCGATCATGGTCGAGACAACCTGCTCGCCAAAGCCAGGACCAGCCGGCTCTCCCCAGAAGTTGTCCATAAAGATATCGACGTTGAACTTACCCAGGAGCACGATACTCAGCACAAAGAGCCCCAGCGGCACCAGCTTCGCCAACGTGACGATCGTGTTAATGCCCGCAGCCTCCTTAACGCCACGAAGCACAAGGGCGGTAAGGAACCACAAAAACACGCTGGCGCAGACGATAGAAAGCAGGTTGTTACCCGCGCCAAACGCAGGGAAGAAATAGCCCAGCGCGCTAAACAGCAAGAGCGCAAAGCTCACGTTGGAAAGACATGCGCTGATCCAGTAGCCCCAAGCGGAGTTGAATCCAATGTAATCGCCAAAACCGGCCGCAGCGTATGCATAGATGCCGCCGGTCAGGTCGGGACGGGCCTGAGACAAACCGTTGAACACCATCATCAGCGCAAAGACGCCAATAAAGCAAATTCCCCACGAGACGATAACCGCACCGGTATTTGCCCCACCTGCTGCCATATCGCCGGCAAGCGAAAAGATGCCGCCACAAATACTGGCGGTAATGACCATCATGGTCAGACGAAAGAGATCGAGGCCATTAGGGTCGATAATCTCTTCATTTTGAGCTTTAGAGGCCATTGTATGTGCACCCCCTTCATCATGTGATCGAACGAAAGATGGCCCGGACGTCCCGAATCGGGTGCCGGGCCATCGGTCAAGCGATCATCAGACTGTTACAGCTACCGCGTTAGAAGCGCAGCGACAGGCAAGAAAGGCCGCCGTCGACCTTGCGATACTCGGAGGTGTCAACGACGAGTGTCTTGTAGCCCAGATCCTGCACGGCCTTGAGCACAGTCGGATAGCCCTCGGCAACGATGACCGTACCGTTGACCCAGATGCAGTTGGCGCCGTACGCCTCGTCCTCGGGCACGACGATCTTGTTGTACTGGGCAAAGTCGGGCTTATCGATGAACTCACCAGAGACGAGCATGTTGTTGTCCTCGATGTAGTTGACGCCCGTCTTGAGGTGCAGGACCTCCTCCAGCGGAACCTCAGAACCCTCGAGGCCCCAGCCCTCGAGAATCTCACAGAACTGGCGGATGCCCTCTTCGTTGGTACGAGCGGAGCGACCGACGTAGAAATGGTCACCGACCATCATGACGTCGCCGCCGTCGAGCGTGCCCGGAGAAACAATGTGCTTGACATGCTCGTCGTCAAAGAAGCGACGGACGGCCGGCTCGATCTCGTCCTTCTCGCCGTTGCGGCTATCGGCACCGGGGTTGGTAATGATGGCGCCGCAGCGAGTGATGACGGCCGGATCTTCGACGAAGCAGCTGTCGGGATACTGCTCGAGTGCCGGCAGCACCGACACGTCAACGCCGCACTGCTCGAGCGCATGCTCGTAATCGTAGTGCTCCTCGATGGCGCGCTCGTAGATGGGCTGGCCAAGCTCGGGGGCACTCGTGATGCCATTGCTCAGGGACTTGCCGGGGCGGCGGATGATGACGTGGCTGAACTTGGTCATGATGATCCTCCTTGGATCTCTTAGCAGAGAGCGGGACTTCTTCGCGCCCGCCTTCCTTTCGATGGCTTTATCTTAGGGCGGTTTTCCTGTTTTGTATATTGTATACAATCCTGAACGGTAGGTTTTCTTCGGTAAGCGTATTCTTACGTATCGGCGCAAAGTAGCATGATTTAGCTGGTCGTTCTATAATTCAACTGAGCTATTCAAGTGAAACGTATTTGCTTTTAGAAATATACCGTTAAGGAACATAGGCTCATGGAAACGCTCAGAAGGCCCCTGAAAGACCACGTATACGACTACATTTCGAGCCGTATTGACGCCGGCGAGCTTTCGGCCGGCGACCGGCTGAGCGAGCAAGCGATCTGCGACGCCATGGGCGTGTCGCGCACGCCGGTCCGCGAAGCGCTCATCCAGCTCGCAAGCGACGGTTATCTGGACAATCTCCCCCGCCGCGGATTCCGCGTCCGTGGGTTCGATCAGCAAAACGCCGTTGAAGTCTTTGAGATTATGGGGCCGCTCGACGGGCAGGCCGCATACCTCGCCTGTCCGAACCTAACCGACGATGACATTACGCAGCTTAAATTTCTCGTCGGCTCCATGGACCTCGCGATCCAAGGCGGTCTCATCCGAAAGTACGACGACATTCAGCGAGACTTTCATCTAACGTACTTCAACCGCTGCGGCAACGACCGTCTGCGCGATATGATCTCGCAGCTCGAACGCTGCTTTATCAAGCGCGATTACGAAACTGTCGACCAGGAAACGGCGTGTAAACTGCTCAATAAAGCCAACAACGAACATGCTCATATTCTTGAGTTGTTCGAAGCACGAGATGCGACGGGCGTGCGCGACTACGTTCGCGATGTCCATTGGAACACAGAAAACGCCCAGTTCACCGTCTGGTAGGAAACGATACCCTTGCGGAAAGCGTGTCCCGTTATTCCCGCTCGAAACGGGTCGCAGTTTCCCAACGGGGCCCCTCGAGGAAACTGCGACCCAGAATTTGAGCTCGAAACGGGATGTGGTTTCCAAATCGAGGCCCTATGGGAAACCGTGTCCCACCTTGAAGGGGGAACTGGGATGCAGTTTCCAGACGGGACATCAAAAACGAAGTTGCGGTGGAATAGTTCCTGGATGGGCTGGTTGATGCCCCAGATAGGAACTATTTCACCGCAAGTTATTGAAGGGCTTGGATGCCGGGACTCTTACAGATGGCGCTCGAGGAAGCGGAAGGCCAGGCGGATCCAGGGACGGACGGAAACCTGCTTGTCCTCGTTGTCGACCGCGGTGTTGGCGTTGCCGAGCGAAAGGCCGTGACCACCCTGGTCGAAGACGTGCATCTCGCATGCAACGCCCTCCTCGGCCATGCGCTGCGCAAACGGGTAGACCTGCGCGATCGGCGCCGTCTTGTCGTCGGACACGCCCCACACAAAGGTCGGTGGCATCTGGCGCGAAACATGCGTGGTGGGGCAGATGTCGGCCAGATGCTCGTCAGTTGCCTCGCCGCCCGTCACCATCGACAGGTAGTCGTTGAGCAAATCGCGTCCCGTCTTGCCGCCCGTCTTGGGCACGCGCAAGTCAATGCGCGGATCGCGCGTCTGCATGTCGCGCACATAGGCAAAGTCGAGCAATGGATAGCCCAGCACCACGGCATCGGGACGAATGTCGTCCGGACGCGCCCCGGCAAGTGCCGCGAAGGGGCCGGTCTTCCACTGTGTTGCCAGCGAAGCGCAAATCATGCCGCCAGCAGAAAAGCCCACGACGCACACGCGCTTGGGATCGACATGCCACTCGTCAGCGTTGGCGCGCACCGTGGCGACCATCTTGGCAAGATCTGCCTGGGGGTGCGGAAAGCTCACGTCACCCGTAGAACTCGTGACATAGTTGAGCACAAAGGCCTGGTAGCCGTGATCCAAAAACGCAAACGCCACGGGATCCTGCTCATGCGGAGCGATATGCGTAAACGCACCTCCGCCGCAGATAATCACGGCAGGGCGGCGGCCATTCGGTTTATCGGGCAGCGGCTCGGCACCCAAATACGTAAAGGTCGCCGGATATTCCTCGGTCGGCTCCTCGCCCCACAGCGCATGGTTCTCGACAATCATATGTGCTCCCTTCGCGCAAATTAAGCGCCCTTGTTTTTTGCCTTCAAGCGTACCCCACTTGAACCCGTGGCGCAGAAACACTCCGGCAATAAGTTTCCCTTCAACTGATATATCACATAATCCCAGCTCAGAGGTATCTTTGAGCAGCGTAGAATAGGGGCTTGACCAAGCCGCGAAACACATATGAAACGTTTCCGGCAAACCAAACGCGCGATATGCGCCTATTTAAGTTGGAGGCAACTATGGGTCTGCTCGATTCGCTTAAGTCCACCTTCACCTCGACCGGCGAGGCGTCCGTTCCGCCCGCAGCAAGCTTCGCTACCCGCGAAGGCGTCATCTATGCCCCCGTCAACGGCGTGCTCGTCAACCTGAACGAGGTTCCCGACGAGACGATCGCCTCGGGCATGCTTGGCCAGGGCTATGGCATCGAGCCCATTACCGGCACCATCTATGCGCCCGCCAACGGCCGCATCGGTGCCACCACTGTCACCAACCACTCCATCGGCATGATTACCGAGGACGGCCTGCGCGTGTTCATCCATGTTGGCCTGGGCACCGTGGAAATGAACGGCAAGGGTTTTGCCCGCTTTGTCGAGATGGGCGATGTGGTCAAGGCAGGCCAGCCGCTCATCAGCTTCGACCGCGAGGCCATTAAGGCCGCTGGTCACGAGGACATCGTGACCGTCATCGTCTCCGAGCTCGATCGTCTTAAGAGCATCGACCATGTCGGCGAGTCTGGAACGCTTATCGGCGGCAACCCGCTCGTCAAGCTTGGCGACCCGCTGCTGGTTGCCAAGACCAAGTAGCCAGGCCCCGCGCCACACAGCCAAAAGGCACCTCGTCAAGCGCCCACGACCATTAGGCCGCGGGCGCTTTTCGTTTGAAAAACCATCCCGCCAATGCCTTATCTGTATAGCCCAAATGAGCCGAGCTGCTAAAATATCGAACTGTATGGATAACTATCATTCAACCGTTATGGGAGGATACGTGAACCGCACCAAAATCGCGCAGCTCTATGCCGATGCCGAGTCGCTCGGCGGCCAGACCGTCACCGTCGCCGGCTGGGTCAAGTCCGTCCGCGACATGAAGAACTTTGGCTTTGTTACGCTCAACGACGGCAGCTGCTTCCGCGACCTGCAGGTCGTCATGAACCGCGAGGCACTCGACAACTACGACGAGATCGCCCATCAAAACGTCTCGGCCGCACTCATTTGCACCGGCACCGTCAAGCTGACCCCCGATGCGCCCCAGCCTTTCGAGCTTTCTGCCACCTCCATCGAGGTCGAGGGCACGAGCGCCCCGGATTACCCGCTGCAGAAGAAGCGCGCAACCGTCGAGTTCCTGCGCACCCAGCAGCACCTGCGTCCGCGCACCAACCTGTTCCGCGCCGTGTTCCGCATCCGCTCTGTCGCGGCTGCCGCCATCCACCGCTTCTTCCAGGAGCAGGGCTTTGTCTACGTCAACACCCCCATCATCACCACGAGTGACTGCGAGGGCGCCGGCGAGATGTTCCGCGTGACCACGCTCGACCCCAAAAATCCGCCCCTCACCGAGTCCGGCGAGGTCGACTGGAGCCAGGACTTCTTTGGCAAGCATGCAAGCCTCACCGTGTCCGGCCAGCTCAATGCCGAGAACTTTGCCATGGCCTTTGGCGACGTGTACACCTTTGGCCCCACCTTCCGTGCCGAGAACTCCAACACCACGCGCCACGCCGCCGAGTTTTGGATGATCGAGCCCGAGATGGCCTTTGCCGACCTTAACGACTACATGGATAACGCCGAGGCCATGCTCAAGTACGTCCTTAAGGACGTCATGGCAACCTGCCCCGACGAGCTCAATATGCTCAACAAGTTTGTGGACAAGGGTCTGCTCGAGCGCCTGGACCATGTCGCCAACTCCGACTTTGCCCGCGTTACCTACACCGAGGCCGTCGAGATCCTGGAGCAGGCCGTCGCCGCCGGTCACAAGTTTGACTATCCCGTGAGCTGGGGCATCGACCTGCAAACCGAGCACGAGCGTTTCCTGACCGAGGAGCACTTTAAGCGCCCGACCTTCGTGACCGACTACCCGGCCGAGATCAAGGCGTTCTACATGCGCATGAACGAGGACGGCAAGACCGTCGCCGCCGCCGACTGCCTGGTGCCGGGCATCGGCGAGATCATCGGTGGCTCCCAGCGCGAGGAGCGCCTGGATCTGCTCGAGGCCCGCATCAAGGACCTGGGTATGAATCCCGAGCAGTACAAGTACTACCTTGACCTGCGCCGCTACGGTTCCTGCAAGCACGCCGGCTACGGTCTGGGCTTCGAGCGCTTGGTCATGTATCTGACCGGCGTGGGCAACATCCGCGACGTCCTGCCGCACCCGCGCACCGTGGGCAACGCCGACTTCTAATCGTCGAACGCTAGCTCGCGTCGCCACACGCCAACGCTCATCGCACAAGCGTCTCTCGACATCGGTCGAGAGACGCTTTTTTCAACAGCATCCGTCAAGCTTTTGGCAAGTTTTTGGTCAGTTGAGCAGGGCTGTTGAAAACTCGACCCGCCGTTTGCCGACGACTACCGACCGCCCAGAGCGCCCTGCGCCCCTGGGAAAGCCCCGCGTCCTAGGCTCCATACCGTCGCCACCCAAAACGGAAAGGACGTGGGCACGATGACCGAAGCCGCTGTTGAAACCTACGACACCACGACGAGGGGCGCCGCCTCGATGGCAGCCTATCGCGCCGTTCGCATCCTGCAGCTCTTGAGCGAAAACACCGGCGAAGACAAGGCCATGCTTTCCGATGAGCTGATCCGGCGCCTCGCCCATCCCGACGACCCCGCCCGCATGCCCATCTCGGCGGCGCGGCGCAGCATCTACACCGCCATCTCCGCGCTTCGCCATGCCGGATACGAAATTGAGTACAAACGCGGCGTGGGCTACAAACTTCTTACCCGCCCGCTCACCGATGAAGAGATCATCCGGCTCCACGGTATGGTCATGCGCAACCGCTCCACGCCTATCGCTATCCGCAAGAGCATGGCGCAGCACTTAGTTGCCATGGCGAGCGCCGACGTTCGCGGCTACCTCGATACACCCGAACCCGCTCCAAGCGCAGGCAGCAAGGCTACCAAGGCAACACGCACGCCCATCAAGCGCATCGACACGTGCGAGCTCGTCGAGCAGGCCATCGACCACGGAACCACGGTGAGTTTTGATATTTCGAGCGTCACGACACGCGGCGAAACCGAAGCAGCACGGATGACACTCCGTCCCTTTGCCATCAGGCAGCGCGATGGCATCTCGTATCTGCTGGGAACGGTCTACGACGCCCGAGGCACCGACGATACGCTGCGCACCGTCGAGATCGCCCGTATGAGAAACGTCAGCACGCGCCTGCTCGACGGCAAGAAGCTCTTCGCCGCCCTGGACGAGGACGACGCCTCCTCCGCCGCATAAGACCCTCCGCCGCCCATTCGACTACCCGTACCGCCCATCCGATTCTGTATTAAAAAACCCGCCAGGCTGTTGTAAAAATGGACATCAGCGCTACTATAGTCCCACTTGCACTTTGTCCCAGTGCAGTGTTTCCAGCCATTTTTATACTGGGGGTAATGATATGAAGGACATCACCATCAGCCGCAGGAGCCTTCTGGTCTCCGCCGGCCTGCTCGCGCTCGCCCCGCTCGCCGGATGCGGCGGCAGCTCTGGTTCCGGCTCCGCTGCCGCCGGTTCCGACTACACCATCGGCGTTCTGCAGCTCACCGAGCACTCCGCGCTCGATGCCGCCAACGACGGCTTCGTCAAGGCCATCAAGAAGAGCGGCCTTAAGGTCAAGATCGACCAGAAGAACGCCCAGAACGACCAGTCCACGTGTAAGTCCATTGCCGACAAGTTTGTGGGCGACAACGTCAACCTGATTTATGCCATCGCCACGCCCGCCGCGCAGGCTGCCGCCGGCGCCACGGCCGATATCCCCATCGTGGGCTGCGCCATCACCGACTACGCCGCCTCCGGCCTGGTCCAGGACAACGACAAGCCCGGCACCAACGTCACGGGCGCTTCCGACCTCACCCCGGTCGCCGAGCAGCTCGAGATGATGCAGAAGGTCCTGCCCGACGTAAAGAAGGTCGGCCTGCTCTACTGCACCGCCGAGTCCAACTCCGACGTCCAAATCAAGGCCGCCAAGAAGGAGCTCGACAAGCTTGGCCTCGAGTACACTGACTTCACCGTCTCGAGCTCCAACGAGATTCAGTCCGTCGTCGAGTCTGCCGTGGGCAAGGTCGACGCACTGTACTCCCCCACCGACAACACCATCGCCGCGGGTGCCTCGCAGGTCGGCCAGATCTGCAAGGAAAACAAGCTTCCCTTCGTGACTGGCGAGGAGGGTATGTGCATGGCCGGCGGCCTGTTCACCCTCTCCATCAATTACGAGGACCTGGGCTACGCCGCGGGCGAGATGGCCGTTAAGATCCTGAAGGGCGAGGCCAAGCCCGAAGACATGCCGATCAAGCACCTCTCGAGCAAGGACCTGGTCGTCGTCAAGAACGACGAAATGGCCGAGGCCCTGGGCATCGACCTTTCCGCTCTGGACGCGTAATGCCATACGCGGCATGCGTCTAGAGCCCGTGCTCGCGCTTTAGCCGCGTTATTCAATATCTGAGCCACAGGGGCGGGCGCTGTAGACCGGCGTCCGCCCTGCTTGTTTCAGGTAAAACAAAACGTCTGTCCGCAGCTCTTCTATGCATTGTTACCGCTATTATGGTGAATCACGTGTCCACCCTATCCTAGGAGGTATGAAGCATGCTCATTGCATTGCAGGGCGCCGTTTCGCAGGGCGTCCTCTGGGGCATTATGGTGCTTGGCGTGTTTATCACGTTCCGCCTGCTCGACATTCCCGATATGACCTGCGACGGCAGCTTTGCCCTCGGCGGCTGCGTCTGCGCTGTGCTCATCGTCAATAACAACGTCGACCCGCTGCTCGCCGTGCTGGCCGGTATGTGCGCCGGCGCCATCGCGGGCGCCGTCACGGGCATTTTGACCACCGTCTTTGAGATTCCTGCGATCCTCGCCGGAATCCTCACCCAGATCAGCCTGTGGTCCATCAACCTGCGCATCATGGGCAAGTCCAATACGCCCATTCTTGCCAAGGGCACCGTGTTCTCCGCCGTCAGCAATATGACCGGTCTGCCGCAGTCCACCGTTGCCATCATCTTGGGCATCCTGCTCGCCGTGGCTATCGTTGCCATCCTGTATTGGTTCTTTGGCACCGAGATCGGCTCGGCGCTGCGAGCCACCGGCAACAACGAGTACATGATCCGCGCTCTGGGCGTCAACACCAACTCCACCAAGATGATCGCCCTCGTGCTCTCCAACGCCCTCATCGGCCTTTCGGGCGCGCTCATCTGCCAGAGCCAAAAGTATGCCGACATTGGTATGGGCACCGGTGCCATCGTTATCGGTCTTGCCGCCATTGTTATCGGCGAGGTGCTCGGCCGTCTGCTGCCCGGCGGCCTCACGCAGTTTAGCGTCCGTCTTGCCTCCGCCGTCTTTGGCTCCGTGGTGTACTTCCTTATCCGCGCCATCGTGCTGCAGTTGGGCATGGACGCCAACGACATGAAGCTGCTCTCCGCCGTGATTGTCGCTGTGGCCCTGTGCGTGCCCGTGGTTTGGGAGCGCTATAAGCTCCGCAGCTCCTACACGAAGGGGGATGAGGCAGATGCTTAAGCTCTCGCACGTCAAGAAGACCTTTAACAAGGGCACCGTCACCGAGAAGCGCGCGCTCACCGGCGTCGACCTCACCCTGAATGACGGCGACTTTGTAACCGTGATCGGCGGCAACGGCGCCGGCAAGTCCACGCTGCTCAACATGATCGCCGGCGTGTACCCGCTCGATTCGGGCGTTATTGAGCTCGACGGCACCGACATCTCGCGCCTGAGCGAGTCGCAGCGCGCCAAGTACCTGGGCCGCGTGTTTCAGGACCCCATGCGCGGTACCGCTGCCGACATGCAGATCGCCGAGAACCTGGCCCTCGCCAAGCGTCGCGGCCAGCGTCGCGGCCTTTCGTGGGGCGTCACCAAGGCCGAGAAAGATGAGTACGTCGAGCTGCTCAAGCGCCTGGACCTTGGTCTGGACACGCGTCTCAACGCCAAGGTCGGCCTGCTCTCGGGTGGCCAGCGCCAGGCACTCACCCTGCTGATGGCCACGCTCACCAGGCCGCGCCTGCTGCTGCTCGACGAGCACACCGCGGCCCTCGACCCCAAGACGGCCTCTAAGGTGCTTAACCTGACCGAGGAGATCGTCGACGAGAACCACCTGACCACGCTCATGGTCACGCATAACATGAATGACGCCATCCGTCTGGGCAACCGTCTGATCATGATGCACGAAGGCCACGTGATCTACGACGTGGCGGGCGATGAGAAGAAGTCGCTCACCGTAGCCGACCTGCTGCAGAAGTTCGAGGAGGTCTCGGGCGGCGAGCTCGCCAACGACCGCATGCTGCTGAGCTAAAACCTGCCAAAAAGGGACAGGTTTATTTTGGCAGGTTTTATCTGCGCAAACGTCAAAACCGCCGCTAAGGGACAGACGCCCTTGCGGCGGTTTTCGCATATTATGTCGATAATCCGATATTCAACCAGACATTCTGGCTAAGGACTAAGGAAACTGCCATGAGAAGACTCCCCCGCCTTGCGTTAGCCGCCGCGTTGTTTGCCGGCGCGCTCGCAGGCATCCCAAGCCTCGCTTTCGCGGGGAACCTGCCCGCCGCTATTGACGGCTCTGTGACCGTCATGCACACCAACGATATCCACGGCAGCTACAAGTACAGCTACAACGCAAGCAAGGGCACCGGCACTGTGGGCTTTGACGGACTGGCGGTTCTCTATAGCGCCCAAAGCAGCGCCCCCGATCTTTTGCTCGATGCGGGCGATACCTTCCACGGGCAGTCCTTTGCCACCATGAGCGAGGGCAAGAGCATCGCCGAGCTCATGGACACCTTCTACGCCGACGGCTACGACGCGACCACGCCAGGCAACCACGACTGGAGCTACGGCGCGGACAAACTCCGCACCATGACCGGCTACAGCACCACCGGCACGCCCTTCGCCATGCTCTGCGCGAACGCAAAGTCTACGAGCGGCGTATGGAGCTCGAGCATCACGAAGACGCTCGATCGCACCTGGGAGGATAGCGAGGATCACTCCACATTCGACTACAAAATCAAGGTCGGCGTCGTGGGTGCCATGGATGAGTCGCTGGAATCCTCGCTGCGCGCGGACCTGGTCGCGGGTACGTCGTTCTCGAGTGCCGCGAACGCCATCAATGCCGAGGCAGAGCAGCTGCGCAAGGAGGGCTGCGATGTTGTTGTGTGTATCGCGCACACGCTCGACGCCAAGACCTTTGCCACGCGACTCCGTGGCGTCGATGCCCTTATCGCAGGCCACGAGCACATCAACCTTAACGAGAAGGTGACGGGAGCCGACGGCAAGACAATCCACGTTGTCGAGGCGGGCAGTGCCTTTGCCGAGGTGGGACTGCTTTCCATTCCGTACAAATACGACACAAATGGCACCGAGACGACCGACGATGACACGGTCACGGTCCCTGCAGACGGCAGCGACGAGAAGCTCTACACCGCCAAGAACGTCAACGACCTTTTGGCAGACCCCGACAAGGGCTCCGACTACCAAAGCCGCCTTGAAGCCGTCCGCAACAAGATCAAGCCGCTCGACGAGGACTTTGAAAACGAATCGAACAAGGTGCTCGGCACATCCACCACCAACTATTTCTACGGCGAGGACGCCGCAGGCACGCATGGTTGGGAAATGGTGCGCACCACCGATTTCCGTCCCAGCAAGGAGGGCGACACCACCAAGGCCCAGACCATCGGCCACGTGATTTGCAGCTCCTATCTTGACCTGACGGGCGCGGACCTCGCTATCGAAAACGCTGGCGGCATCCGCGGCGGCATCGCGGCGGGCAACGTGACCGCCGGCAACGTCATCGCCATCTCGCCCTACGGCAACACCGTGGAGACCTGGACCATGACCGGCGCGGACTTCCTCGCAGCGCTCGAGCACTCGCTACAAATCAGCGACGATTGCAACGACAGCTACGAGCTTCAGCAGGCTTATGTGGCGGCCGGTCACACCGAGCAGGAGGCACAAGACACGTACAAGTGGCGCGACGACTCCGGCAGTGTCCTTTCCTTCGGCGGCATCAACGTGACAATCGATTGGACGCAGCCCGAGGGCAAGCGCATTGTGAGTGCCACACTCACCAAAGACGGCAGCACGCTCGACCCCGCCAAGACCTATACCGTCGCCACCAACAACTACATCATCACCAACACGACCGACTTCCCCACCTTCGCAAACGCCACCAAGCACACCGAGTGGGGTACCTGCGAGTCAGCGCTAAGGGCGCTGATCGGGCAGAACAGCTGGGAGAGCAAGATGGCCTCGCTCGCGGGCACCATCAGCTTTGGCTCCGCTGCCGTGGACCCCACGCCCACACCGGCCCCGACGCCTAAGCCCTCGCCTAAGACGGACACGACGACCACGAAGGTCATCACCAAGAAGACGACCGGTAAGCTCGCCGCAACGGGAGACCGCACGCTGGCAGTAGTTGGCGCGTGCCTTATCGGCGGCATCATCGTCATCATTCTCGGCATTATCTGGAAGCGTCGACGCTAAGCTACACCGCCGGGCCTTGCAGCCCCACCGCGTAAACCTTATATCGAGCACAGAAGCCCGTCCGAATTTGATCGGACGGGCTTCTTGGTGGGTATCATGGTTGGACGATCATTAGGAGGTTTTCCCTACATGGAATTGTTTGAGCCGATTCTTCATTTCTTTGAGCAACGGTGGGTCCACAACATCATCTGGGCCGTCATCTTGGCGATAGGCACCGCCGTCGCCGCCAAGGTCGTATCCAAGACCCTGAACCATCTGCTTAACCGAGACGATAACCCGCTACCGGCATCGAGTATCTTCATCAACATCGCGCGCGCCGTCATCTGGATGATCGGCGGCAGCTTTATCCTCGACAACTGTTTTGGCATTAATGCAAACGCCCTCGTCGCCGCTCTTGGCGTCGGCGGCATCGCCATCTCCCTGGGTTTCCAGGACACGCTCTCAAACCTTATCGGCGGCATGCAAGTGACCTTTATGGGCATCATCAAGCCCGGCGACAATATCGAGGTCGGCGGCGTATCCGGCGTGGTCCAAGACATCACTTGGCGTCATACAACGATTGAGGATGCCTGTGGACAGACCATCATTGTGCCCAACTCCAACATCTCCAAGAACACGCTCGTGCATTTGATGCCCTTTGGACGCGTGGCCGTGCCCGTTGCCGTAAAGGACACGTCTAAGTGGGCTTCCCTTGACGTGCTGGCAGACGAGCTCACGAGCGCAACCAAAACGGCCGTCTCGCCCATCTCGGGCTTTGACAAAGAGCCCTACGTGCTCTTTAGCGAAATCGGCGACTTTGGCATCAAAGGAAAGATCATCTTTATCGTCAGCGACGACAGCACCACTTTCACCGCTGCCGACGCCTGCATCCGCGCCATCGCCCCCATCATCGCCTAAACCACCGCAAAGGGGTCAGGCATCTTTGTAGTGGTTTTCATTCGTGGTACCATGGTTCATATAGTTGTTTAAACGACTAAGGGAGCAACATTATGGAAGAGGCCTATCGTCAAGCACGCAAGCGCGGCGAGCAAGGACGTCGACGCGCCATTAGCCAAAGCGAGCATCCATACCTTACGGACCTCGATAGCTTGGTTGCTCAGCTCCCCTTAGGTCAGCGAGAGAATGTCGGCCTGCGGGATATTCCGCTCGAAATGGTCGTCGGCACGGTCACCAAGGGCCGTCAGTCCGCCTTTTCGTGTAACTTTATGCCCCTGCTTCCGTTTAGCACCGAGTTCGCCCGCAAGTGGTCCAACCTCTACGACATCCAGGTGACCGAGGGCTATCGCGACCCCGTCATCGTCACCGAGTTCATGCATCGGTTCTATGTCCAAGAAGGCAACAAACGCGTCAGTGTCCTCAAATTCCTAGACGCCCCGACGGTTTCGGCCAAGGTCACCCGTCTCTACCCCGGCACATGGGATTCCGTCGAAAGCCGCCTGTACGGCGAGTTCTGCGCGTTTTGGCGCGTCTGCCCCCTATACGAGATCGAGTTCTCGCGTGAGGGAAGCTACGAAACGCTCGCGAAGATGCTCGGTCAGAACCTTATCGAAAAATGGCCGCAGAAAAAGGTCGACTACCTGCGCCACACTTTCCTGCTCTTTAAGCGTGCCTACCTTCGCGCAGGCGGCGATCACCTGGACATTACGCCCGCCGACGCCATGCTCGTCTACCTCAATGTGTACAACCAGGACCGCCTGCTGGATACGCCAACGGATATCGTCGTAAACCGCCTGTGCAAGATCTGGCGCGAGCTGGTCATTGCCGGCAAAAATGACGAGGACAAGGTCGATCTTGTCGAAGCACCGAGCGTCGACGAGGAGGAGACGCCCGCCAAGTCCACCTCTGGCGTGCTCAACTTCTTTATGGGCAAGACCGTCTACTCGATGGCCAACCCCCTGCGCATCGCCTTTATCCATGAGTTCCCCTGTGCGACGTCGAGCTGGGACGGCCTGCACGACCAAGGGCGTCAGTATCTCGATGAGCACTTTGGCGGTATCGTGCGCACCGAGGCGTTCGAGGACTGTCACGATCCGGATGTGTTCTACGCCGCCGTGGAAACGGCTGTCAAACATGGAGCAAACGTCATCTTCTCGACCTCGCACCGCCTGATGGAATACACGCTCAGGGCTGCCGTTGAGTATCCCCGGGTTCGGTTCCTCAACTGCTCTATCGGCCTTCCCCATCAAAGCGTCCGTTCGTACTTTGGCAAGATGTACGAGGCCAAGTTTCTGCTGGGCGCCCTTGCGGCCAGCATGGCGGACAACCACCGCATCGGTTACCACGCGTCGGTCTTCGCCTCGGGCGCACTCAGCGAGATCAACGCCTTTGCGATTGGCGCCTCGCTGCTCGACCCGCGCGCGCAGGTCATCCTCACCTGGGGCGATGTTCCCGCCGGTGGTCTTGCCGAAGCCATGTGCCGCGAAGGCGTAAGCGTCATGACCGGCGCTGACATGTCAAAGTCGCTCGAAGACCCAACGGCCTACGGGCTTCACCGCTTGGTCGACGGCAAAGTCACCGGCATCGCCATGCCCGTATGGAACTGGGGCCGTTACTACGAGCTCATCGTTCGCAGCCTTCTTCACGGCACGTGGGACGAGACCAGCGACGACAACCAAGTGCGCGCTGTCAACTACTGGTATGGCATGAGCTCCGGCGTTATCGACATCCGTTACGCTCCGGGCCTACCCTACCAAACGCGCAAACTCGTGCAGTTGCTCCGCAACGGCATTGTTGTGGGATCCATCAACCCCTTTGGCGGCGAGCTCCACAGCCAGAACGGCGTGGTACAGATCGAAGGCTTCCCTCCGCTGCCGAGCACGCAGATTGTCGAGATGAATTGGCTGGCGGACAACGTGGTAGGCACCATTCCGCAGCTCGACGATGAGCCGAAAGTCCCTGCCCTATGAAAATCCTTGCCATAGCCGATACCGAAGAACGATGCCTTTGGGAGTGCTTTCGCAAGGAACGCTTTGAGGGAGTCGACCTGATTTTGTCCGCCGGCGATCTGGACCCGGACTATCTTGAGTTTTTGGTTACGGTCATCAACAAACCGCTCATCTACGTGCGCGGCAACCACGATGACCGCTACGCACGTCATGCACCGGGCGGATGTATCTGCGTAGAAGACAGCGTGTACACGTACCGGGGGATTCGCATTGCGGGCCTTGGCGGGTCCATGCGTTATCGCGACGGCGCCAACATGTACACCGAACGCGAGATGTCCAAGCGCATGCGTAAGCTGTCGCGTAAGGTTAGGATGGTCGGCGGGTGCGACATTCTGCTTACCCATGCACCCGCCGCCGGTGTGGGTGATTTGGACGATCTGCCGCATCGAGGATTCGAATGCTTTAACACAGCACTCGAATCCTGGAATCCCGACTACATGGTGCACGGGCATGTGCACCAAAGCTACGGTTGCGATTTTCAGCGCGAGCGTCAGCATGTGTGTGGAACGACGATCATCAACGCCTGCGGCTATACACAGTTTGAGCTCGACCAGAAGCGCTACCCCATCCGTGGCTGGCAGGCAGCCTGGCTCAATTCGCAAACCATGCGCCGCGAGCTCAAACGCCACGATGCCATCGAGTCCTCAACAGCCAGAACCCCCTGGTAACCACCTTTAAGGCTTGACGCTGCGCCGGCCCCAAGCACCCCATCTCGCCCCTCAAGCCGTCGCTCGCGTACCAAAGTACGCGTCGCTCCTCTTTCGGGGCGACCTGGGGCACTTGGAACCGGCTCGCTGCGATGCCATAACATTGACGCCAAAGTGCCAAAACCACCACAAAGGCGCCTGTCCCCTACAGTGGAATTGGAGGCGCGATAGCAAGAAACCCGGTCCTGCACGAGGCAGAACCGGGTTTCTTTAGCAATGCTTGCTTTGCTCAGGCAGTAACTGTTAGTTACTCAGCCAGGAAGTCGCGCTGGACAGCGGGATCGACCTTGACGCCAGGGCCCATGGTGGAAGACACGGAGATGGACTTGACGTACTTGCCCTTAGCGGAAGAGGGCTTGACGCGCAGGATCTCGGTGTACAGGGCAGCGTAGTTCTCGACGAGCTGCTGCTCAGAGAAGGACTTCTTGCCCAGGGGCACGTGGCAGATGCCGTAACGGTCGGCGCGGTACTCAACACGGCCGGCCTTGAGCTCGGAGACCATCTTGGCGACGTCCATGGTCACGGTGCCGAGCTTGGGGTTCGGCATAAGGCCACGGGGACCAAGAATCTTACCGATGCGGCCAACCTTGGCCATCATGTTCGGCGTAGCGATAGCGGCGTCGAAGTTGATCTCGCCCTTCTGGATCTGGGCGACGAGCTCGTCGGAACCGATGATGTCGGCGCCGGCAGCCTCGGCCTCGCGGGCCTTCTCGCCCTCGGCGAAGACGGCAACACGAACGGTCTTGCCGGTGCCGTGGGGCAGGGAGATGGAACCACGGATGTTCTGGTCAGCCTTACGAGTATCGATGCCCAGACGGAAGTGGGCCTCGACGGTCTCGTCGAACTTGGCGGTGTCGAGCTCCTTGATGAGCTTGGCAGCCTGAAGGGGGGTGTAGAGCGTGGCGCGGTCGATCTTCTCGGCAGCGGCGTTATAGCTCTTACCATGCTTAGCCATGTGCATTACCTCCTGTGGTTAAACGGGCTTATGCCCTCCCACATCGTATCGTGTGCCCTATTGCACACATATAACGGGCGCCCCGGTCGGAGCACCCGTCATTACCTAAAGAAATCGCTACTCAGCGATGGTGACGCCCATGGAGCGGGCGGTACCGGCGATGATCTTCTTGGCGGCGTCAATGTCGTTGGCATTGAGGTCCGGCATCTTGATCTCGGCGATCTTGGTGAGCTGCTCCTGGGAGAGCTGACCAACCTTGTCGGCCTGCGGCTTAGCGGAACCAGACTTGAGGTTCAGCTCCTTCTTGATGAGGTGAGCCGCCGGCGGGGTCTTGGTGATGAAGGAGAAGGACTTGTCCTCGTAGACAGAGATCTCAACGGGGATGATGTCGCCCTTCTTGTCCTGCGTCTCGGCGTTAAAGGCCTGGCAGAACTGCATGATGTTCACGCCAGCAGCGCCCAGGGCGGGGCCGACGGGAGGAGCGGGGTTAGCTGCACCAGCAGGAATCTGGAGCTTAATGACGTTGGCAACCTTCTTCTCAGCCATGGTCATTCCTTTCGAATCACGGGTGTGAAGTACTTGCTATATCGTAAGCACGCACGTGTTAGAAGCACTCCTGAGATGAGCAGTCACAGAAGAAGCACGCTCGCGCGAACGGACGAAAAACTTAAGCGATGACAGCGACCTGGTTAAAGTCGAGCTCAACAGGCGTCTCGCGGCCAAAGATCATCAGCGTGACCTTGAGCTTGCCAGCCTCGGTGTTAACCTCGGAGACCTTGCCATCAAAGTCGGTAAGCGGGCCATCGGTGACGCGGACGGACGTGCCGACCTCAATATCAACCGAAGTGCGCTTGGGCGAATCGCCCTTACCGGGACGACGAGTCATCTTGTTGTACTCGTCGCGGGAAAGCGGAGCGGGCTTCCCGTTGCCGCCCAGGAAACCGGTGACGCCAGGCGTGTTACGAACACACGTCCAAGCATCGTCATCCATCTCCATGCGGACCAGGACATAACCCGGGAAGATCTTGGAATCCTTGGTCTCACGCTTGCCACCCTCTTTAATCTCGGTGACACGCTCCATAGGAATCTCGATATCAAAGATACGGTCCTGCATGCCCATAGTCTCGATGCGATGCTCGAGATCGGACTTAACACGGTTCTCGTATCCAGAGTAAGTGTGAACGACGTACCAACGCTTAGACATGGTTTAGCCCCTCAATCCAGAGAACAGAGCAAGAGCCTCGCCAAAGCCAGCATCGAGCAGAGCGATGACGACGCCGACGACGATCAGAGAAGCACAAACGACGACCGAGTAGTTCACGAGCTCCTTCTTATCGGGCCACGTGACACGCTTCATCTCGGACTTGACCGAAGCGAAATACTTCTTGGTGCGGGCGAAGAAACCAGGCTTCTCGTTCTTCTTGGACTTCGCAGCCTTCTCGTTCTTCTTGGCAACGGCCTTCTTGGCCTCAACCTTGGAGTTGGCGGCAGCGTTGTTGGCAGGCGCCTGCTGCTGAGCCTTCTTCTTGTTCTTCTTGTTGGCCATTTGGGTTACCTCCGCGCAATGCGCTTATACATGAGTAAACCGTAAGCCCCCAAGTGGGAGCTTACGGAATAATGACTGGCACGCCAGGAAGGACTCGAACCCTCAACACTCGGTTTTGGAGACCGATGCTCTACCAATTGAACTACTGGCGTATGTGACTAGAGACTAGCGAGTCTCTTTGTGCAGCGTGTGGTGACGGCACCAGGGGCAATACTTCTTGATCTCCATACGATCAGGCATGGTCGACTTGTTCTTGGTGGTCGTATAGTTGCGGCGCTTGCACTCAGTGCACGCAAGAGTAACTAGAGTACGCATGTATCCTGAACCTTTCATTTCCGCCCCGTACGGGCACGAGTTGATACTTTATCAGCTCTACGTAAGTGCTGTCAACGAAAACCTCGAATCAATTGGTTCTCGGTGAACCCATTCATATTTGGAACACATCAATGGAGCCAACGAGATCTAATCGACGGTGCACCCAGGACCATAATCGATCCTCTCGACACCAGCAACGGCTCAATATCCATTGCAGAAAAGAACCCGGCACCCATATAAGTGCCGGGTTCTCTAAGTCAGCTATATCAAAGAGCTAATTTACTCAATGATCGTGGAGACGATGCCCGAACCGACGGTGTGGCCGCCCTCGCGGATAGCGAAGCGCAGGCCCTCCTCCATGGCGATCGGGTGGATGAGGTCGCCCTCGATGGTGATGTGGTCACCAGGCATAGCCATCTCGGTGCCCTCGGGGAGCTTGACCGTACCGGTAACGTCGGTGGTACGGAAGTAGAACTGAGGACGATAACCATCGAAGAACGGGGTGTGACGGCCGCCCTCCTCCTTGGTCAGAACGTAGATCTCGCCGGTGAACTTGGTGTGCGGGGTAACCGAACCGGGCTTGCAGAGAACCTGACCGCGCTCGATGTCCTCGCGCTTGATGCCGCGGAGCAGCAGACCGACGTTGTCGCCAGCCTCGCAGAAGTCCATGGACTTACGGAACATCTCGATACCGGTAACAACGGTGTTCTGGGTATCCTTGATGCCGACGATCTCGACGGGCTCGTTGAGCTTGAGCTCACCGCGCTCGACACGGCCGGTAGCAACGGTACCACGGCCGGAGATGGTCATAACGTCCTCAACGGCCATCAGGAAGGGGAGGTCGTTGTTACGAGCAGGCGTCGGGATGTACTCGTCGACAGCCTTCATGAGCTCGCGGATGGCGTCCATCCACTTGGCGTCGCCCTCGAGAGCGCCCAGAGCGGAACCACGGATGACGGGGATGTCGTCGCCGGGGAAATCGTACTCGGAGAGGAGCTCACGGGTCTCCATCTCGACGAGGTCGATGAGCTCGTCATCGTCGACCATGTCGCACTTGTTCAGGAAGACGACGATGTAGGGAACGCCGACCTGACGGGCGAGCAGGATGTGCTCGCGGGTCTGAGCCATGGGGCCGTCGGTAGCGGCGATGACCAGGATAGCGCCGTCCATCTGAGCAGCACCGGAGATCATGTTCTTGACGTAGTCAGCGTGGCCCGGGCAGTCAACGTGAGCGTAGTGACGGGCAGCAGTCTCGTACTCGACGTGGGAGACGGAAATCGTAATGCCGCGCTCGCGCTCCTCGGGAGCCTTGTCGATGTTCTCGAACGCAGTGAAGTCAGCCTTGCAGCCCTCGGTCTCGGAGAGAACCTTGGTGATGGCAGCGGTCAGCGTGGTCTTGCCGTGGTCGACGTGACCAATGGTGCCGATGTTAACATGCGGCTTAGTGCGCTCAAACTTCTCTTTGGCCATAAAGCCCTCCTCTTAACAGGTCGTCCCCGGACGGGACTTTGCCTTTATACCATAGTGGCCTCTCAACATACTATTGAGAAGCCACCGTGTTACCTATGGTAGCGGTGACTGGATTCGAACCAGTGACGCCACGGGTATGAACCGTGTGCTCTAACCAACTGAGCTACACCGCCGGATGGAGCCTGCAACCAGACTTGAACTGGTGACCTCTTCGTTACCAACGAAGTGCTCTACCGACTGAGCTATACAGGCACTTGACGGGTGGGAGCTATAGGATTCGAACCTATGTAGGCAGAGCCAACGGGTTTACAGCCCGTCCCCATTAACCACTCGGGCAAACTCCCAATCGTTCAAGTATCCGCAGGTCCTTTGGTCTTTTGGACCGCCGCCCCCGCGAACGAAGAAGATAATACGATGCCACCTTGGGGGCTGTCAACGAAAACCTCTAGATACACGGTGCCGGGCGTATCTACATACCTTTGACCTGCGGTTTTGCTGAGTTTGGATATGGAGGACGGTGAATTTGCATATAGCGGTGACATTTCCCGAGGGAACACTTTTGCGTAGTGGAGTACACCATCAGGATCGAACTTTGATATCGACTCATTTGCACCTATATATAGGTCGATATCGGGCTTCCCAGACAGAATCGAGCGTGGATAATCTCCCGTTTGAAATCGAGCGTGGATAATCTCCCACTTTTGGCGTGCCACTGGGCCCAAAGTGGGAGATTATCCACGCTCATTCACTAAGCGGGAGATTATCCACGCTCGTATGTCCGATAAGCCACGCTCGACCAGAATGACTTGGACCGGCCCGGCCTTTATCTCAATCTGTAACATCTAGAGAATATTTTCTCCCCCATCTGTTACAGATCGAGATATTACGCAGAGACCCCAGCTTACGTCTCATTCTGTAACAGTAAGAACGGTTTTCAGCTTCTTCGTGTTACAGATCGAGATGCTATCGGCCATCCCTTGGCATTGTCTCAATCTGTAACTATAAGGAGGGTTTTCAGCCCACCCGTGTTACAGATTGAGACAAACCGAAAACGGAATGGGCGCTGACCCAATGGCGCACAACCTAAAAAGAAACGGGCCCTGTCCCATAAGGAACAGAGCCCGAAACTCTCATGGAGCCAGTGACAGGAATCGAACCTGCAACCCACTGATTACAAATCAGTTGCGCTACCGTTGCGCCACACTGGCACACTTGGCGCTTTCGCGCGAAGCCTGTTAAGAATAAAGGAATTGCGGACGGGGCGCAACAGACCCTTTGACCGACCACATCTCAAAACCCTTCGCCAGAACGAATAGTTTTATCTGTTCGCCAGAACCAATAACTATTCGTTTTGGCGAGGTCGGCCTGCAACCCACTGATTACAAACCAGTTGGTTGGTCAATCGAGAAAGCAGCCCCCATTGAAGGTCTACCTACCTCCCGCGAAGGGCCTTGAGCTTAGCCAGGGCCTCGGGGCTCAGGCGGCTGCCCAGGGTCATCTTAATCTGCGGAGCTTCCTCTGCCTCGTGCACGTCGTTGTCGATCTGTTTGATCTCGTCCACCAACATGCGGCTCGAGATGCGCGTGACGCCCTTGCCCATGACGACGGCCTGGATCGTGCCGTCACTCGATACCACGGAGCACGCGCGGCCTTCCTCGCGCGCCTCGATGCAGAGCTTCTGCACCACGGTATCGGCAGAGACGCCCGTCGGCGAAAACTCAATGCGCACGCCGCGGGCCGGCAGGTTGGGGCGCTCGCTGGAGATATTGCCCGCGCCGTCAAACACAATCACAGCCTCGTAGCGGCCCTGGGCAAACGCCGCCACGTCGTTGATGAGCGCGGTGCGCGCCATATCGTGAACGTCGCTGGAATACGGATCATCGGAATGGTCGTACACGAGCTTTTCGTAGCGCGGCGTGCAATGGATCACGTTGTAACCGTCGACCACCAACAGCTCGGGCTTATTGGAGTGCACCGTCGAGACCGGATCGGCGATGGCCTGCGCAAACGCATTGCCGCCCACGCCATAGGTCGCGGCCGAAACAATCGGCTTGGCCGAGCCCTCGCCAAAGCGCTTGGCCTTGGACTTGGCGCGGTTCTTCTTGGACATGCGCTACTCCTCCCCCATGAGCTCGCCGGCGTTGCGACGCAGCCACTCAAAGCACAGCGCCGTGGTCGCCTGGGCAACATTGAGGCTCTCGGTCATGCCGCGCTGGGGAAGCTTGGTCAAAAAGTCGCATTTCTCGAGCACCAGGCGCGAGATGCCGTCGCCCTCGGAGCCCATAACGAGCGCCACGCGGCCCTCGAAGGGAGCGTCCCAGCAGCTGCCCTCGGCGTGCTCGGAGGCGCCGCCCACCCAAAAGCCGGCGGCCTTGAGGTCATCGAGCGCACGGGCGATATTGGGAACCTGCGCGATGGGCAGGTGCATGACGGCGCCGGCAGAAGTCTTGTAGCTGCCGACGGTCACACCGGCGGCGCGCTTGTTGGCAATGATGACGCCCGCCGCGCCCACGACCTCGGCGGAGCGCACGATGGCGCCAAAGTTGCCGTCGTCGGTCACATGGTCGAGCACGACGACGAGCGCCGGACCGTCGCCCGCACGGTCGAGGATATCGGCAACATCAGCGTAAGGGAAGTTACCAACCTCGAGCGCAATGCCCTGGTGAGCGCCATGGCTCGACAGCGCATCGAGCTGCGCACGCGGCACATACTTAATGCGGACACCGGCGGCGTTGAGGTCGTCGACCAGGCGCGACAAGGCGGCATCGCGCTCCCCGCCCTCGGCAATGAGCGCGCACTTGACGGGAAAGCCGGTACGTAGCGCCTCGGCGGCAGCACGGCGGCCTTCGATAAACTCGCCCTTGGGGGCCTGAACGTTGTCGCGGTTGCGATCTCGCTGCGGACGCGCAGCCTGGGCTTGGGAGCGCTCGCGCTGGCCCTTGGAAGTGGCAGCGCGATTGTTGCGGCGAATCGGACGCGAGCCAGAAGCAGCCTGCTTGCCGCCACGAGGCGCACGCTTGCGATTGTCGGCCATAAGACGACCTCCTAAATACAACTATCAAACGAAACAAATAGACCGACCGCCCGAGGTGCGGCAGATTGCCTTGAAAGAGGAGGGCATAGACCTTGAGGTCATGCCCGACGATTGAAAGGCAAGGTGCCGTGGCTCGGGCGGTCGGGTGCTTGGGAAACCCGCGGGGATTAGAGAGATTTGATACGGGTGCCGGCGGCAGTATCTTCGATCGTCAGGCCCAGGTCCTTGAGCTGGTCGCGGATGGCGTCGGCCAGACCCCAGTTCTTGGCGGCGCGGGCCTCGGCGCGGGCCTCGAGAATCTTGGCAGCGGCCTCGTCCACGTCGTCACCCGTGTAGGCAACCAAACCGGCGGCAACGCCCAGCAGGCCCAGCGGCAACTCGACCTTGGGCTCGGGGAGCTCAACGCCAAGCATATCGAGCAGCTCGGCCAGCGTGTCGGCGGCGGCAAGCGCGGCGGCCTTGTCGGCAGCGTCGCCCGCCTGCTCCAGGTACTGGTTGCACTCGGTCACAAAGCCAAAGACGGCACCCATGGCACCAGCGGTGTTAAAGTCGTCGTCCATGCACTCCTTAAAGGCAGCACGAGTTTCGGCGGCCTTGGCGGCAAACGCCTCGGCGGCAGCCGCATCGGCATCGGCCGTCGCATGGTTCGCGGCCCAGCGCAGGTTCTCGACCGTACCGGCGATACGCGTGAGCGAGTTCTCGGCACCCTCCAGGCGCTCCCAAGAAAAGTCGAGCGGCGAGCGATAGCTCGTCTGCAGCATCAGCAGGCGCAGGGCGGCAGCGGAGTGCTGTTCGAGGACCTCGGCCAGCGTAAAGAAGTTGCCGAGTGACTTGGACATCTTCTCGCCGTCAACCAGCAGCATGCCCGTGTGCATCCAGGTGTTGGAGAAGCCCTGGTGCCAGGCGCAGGTGGCCTGGGCGCACTCGTTCTCGTGATGCGGGAAAGCAAGGTCGGAGCCACCGCCGTGGATATCGATCGGGGTACCCAGGTAGCGATGCACCATGGCGGCGCACTCGGTGTGCCAACCGGGACGGCCCTCGCCCCAGGGGCTCGGCCAGCTGGGCTCGCCGGGCTTGGCGGCCTTCCACAGGGCAAAGTCGAGCGGGTCGTTCTTGTCCTCGTTCTCCTCGATGCGCGCACCAACCATAAGGTCGTCGATGTTGCGGCCCGAGACCTGACCATAGTTGGGATCGCTGCGCACGGCAAAGTACACATCGCCGTTATCGGCTGCGTAAGCGTGGCCCTGCTCGATAAGCGTCTTGATCATGGCGATCATGGGGCCGATCTCCTTGGTGGCGCGGGGGCGCACATCGGGGTCGAGCACGTTGGCGGCGCGCATGACGCCGATGAACTTGTCGGAGAACTCCGTCGCGACCTCGGCAGCCGTACGGCCCTGCTCGTTGGCGCGTTTGATGATCTTGTCGTCGACATCGGTGAGGTTCTGGGCGAACGTGACCTCGTAGCCGCTCGCGATGAGCCAGCGTCGAATCACATCGAAGCTGATGAACGTGCGGGCATTGCCGATGTGGATGTTGTCGTAGACCGTGGGGCCGCACACGTACATGCGGACCTTGCCGGACTCGATGGGCTGGAACTCTTCCTTTTTATGGGTAGCGCTGTTGTAGATACGCATTCGTTACTCCTTAACGGTTTTCTGTAGCAGGCAGACGGCCCAGGCGCCGATTCCCTCGCCCTGGCCTTCCCAACCGAGCTTTTCGGTCGTGGTAGCGGCGAGGCCCACATTTTCGACGTCAACGCCCAGGGCATGGGCAAGGTTGGCGCGCATGGCATCGCGGTGCGGGGTGATCTTGGGTTGCTGACAGGCAATGGTGCAATCGGCATCGACAAACTCAAAGCCCAGCTCGCGCGCATAGTCCATCACGCGAGCAAGCAGCACCATCGAATCGGCACCCTCGTAGGCGGGATCGGTGTCGGGGAATAGCTTGCCGATGTCTCCCCCGCGGCAGGCGCCCAGAATGGCGTCGGCCAAGGCGTGCGCGAGCACATCGGCATCCGAGTGGCCCAGCAGGCCGCGCTCGTAGGGAATGTCGACCCCGCCGATGATACATCGACGCCCCTCCACCAGACGGTGAACGTCGTAGCCATGGCCAATGCGCAGGTTACTGAACATGGGGAAGGTCCTCTCCCTCGGCCATACGACCGAGCAGAATCGCGGTTACGGGACGCAGATCCTCGGGCACCGTCACCTTAAGGTTATCGCGCGGGCTCTGGACACAGCGGACGCGCCCGCCCATGCGCTCGACCAGCGATGAATCGTCGGTACCGATAAAGCCCTCGGCGATAGCAGCGGCGTGAGCGCGCTTCATGGCGTCGACGCTAAAGATCTGCGGCGTCTGAGCGGCCCAATAGAGCTCGCGCGGCGGCGTCTCGACGATATTATCGCCGTCGACGATCTTGAGCGTGTCGATCGCGGGCTGACCGCACACGACACCGTCGAGGGCGCGGTCGCTCACGAGCACGTCGATAGCGTGGTCGATGGCCTCGGTCGTAATGAGCGGACGAGCGCCATCGTGGATGGCGACATATTCGAAACCCGCCGGAACCGCATGCACGCCGGCACGGGTGGACTCCTGACGGGTATCGCCGGCATCGGCAAAGCTGATGGGCGTGTCATAGTCAAACGGGTCGATGGCAAGGCGGCGCATCTCGGCACGGCGCTCGGCAGGACACACCACCACGATGTGGCCGACCTTGTCGCTCCGGTCGAACGCGCGGATGGACCAGCTCATAAGCGGACGGCCCGCCACGTTAACGAGCTGCTTGCCGCCGGGATTTCCAAAGCGCTGACCGCTGCCGCCGGCAACGACCACGGCGCATACGGGCGCCATTATGCGTTCCCCTGTTTGGTGCCCTTCATGCGGTACAGCGAGTCCGCAAGAATGGCAGGGTTGTTGACGCCAAAGTCGCCCAGGCGCTCCGGATCCTCGCTAATGTCGTCCATGAGCTCCTGCAGCGAGCCGTACTCGTCGACGATCTTCTCGGCCACGCCGTCGCGCACGACGGACACACGCGAAAGCGTGCGCAGGCCTAGCGGCGTCATGACGGAGTCCTCGTCCAGGTCGTCATAGCCCAGAACTGCCGCCACGTGTTGCGGGTCGGACAGGTCCTTAGGCGTCATGCGAGCGAGCTCTGCACGAATCTTCTCGGCATTAGCCTCGGAAGAATCACTTGCGTAGTCGCGGATCATCAGGTCGTATTCGGTATCCATGCTGGAACCGGCGAGCTGCTCGAGCTGCATCTGCACGAGCTTGCCCTGGTTGCCCAGCTTGACGATGCAATCCTTAAGCTCGGTCTTTGCCTGCTGCATGATCTCGAAGCTCGAGAAAATACCGGTAATGTCGGCGAGCGTAACGTAGTCGTCGAGCTCGAGGGCCGTCAGACGCAGCAGGGAGCGATCGAGCGACTGACGAGTAGTCTGAAGCGTGGCGACGAGCTGGTTGACCGAGCTCATGATGGTGGTGACGGGCTGGATCTCGTAGCTCTTGCCGTGAACGTACACGTTAACGACAGCACGACGGGCCGAGACCGAGATCACGATGGCATCGGTAAGCACCGACATGCGAGCGGCGGTGCGGTGACGCATGCCCGTCTCGCTCGTGGCGAGCGAGGGGTCGGGATTGAGGTGGAAGTTGGCGCGCAGGATCTGGGTGAGGTCGCCGTCGATGACGATGGCACCGTCCATCTTGGAGAGCTCGAACAGACGGTTCGAGGTGAACGAAATGTTGAGCGGGAAGCCGTCGTTACCGGCAGCGAGCACGTTTTCGGTGTCGCCGACGCAGATAAGGGCGCCCAGGTGACCGGCGATGATCATGTCGAGGGCGGTGCGGATCGGCTGACCAGGTGCCGTCAGGCGGATTGCCTGTTCCATACGCTTTTGCAGCTCGTTCTTATCCAAGGCATCGCTCCCATCGTATACGCTCCATAAACGCTAAATAGTTTCTCACGGTTTGTCCCTGCGGCGCTTGCGAAATCCGATGCTTACAGAATGAGCGAACACAGCTGAGAGCCCAACCCAAATCAGCTGTTCATGTGGTAGCATCGGGATTCGCATAAATGAGGGAGTAGTCGCGTGATCGGGTTCGCCTCCGGTGGCGCGGCAAGTCAACACACTGGCCGATGCGGCCTGGCTTGCCTTAATGAACGAGACTCGTGGCTGTGCGCGCAACGCGTACGCCACGGGTCTTTTTTGTTCCTCCCCCAAGAGGTACACGCGGGCTCGCCCGCAGAGAGGGAGCCAGACTATGGGACTCGCAGAGCTCGTGCTGCTCGCCGTTGGCCTTTCGATGGACGCCTTTGCCGTTTCCATCTGCAAGGGCCTTGGCATGAAGAAAATCAACCTTAAAGTCGCCGTAGTGCTCGGCCTGTTCTTTGGCGGCTTTCAGGCCGGCATGCCCGAAATAGGATGGGCGCTCGGCAGTCAATTCATGGGCATCATCGGACCCATCGACCATTGGATCGCCTTTATCCTGCTCGCCTTCATCGGCGGCAAAATGCTGTGGGAAGCCTTTACCGAGGACGAGGATGAAGGCGACGACAAGGATGCCGAAAAAATCGACCTGGGCGAGTACCTGATCCTCGCCATCGCCACCTCAATCGACGCCCTAGCCGTGGGCATCTCGTTTGCGGCGCTCTCGGTTGACATCGTTCCCGCTGTATCGCTTATCGGCATCACAACGTTTATCTTCTCCGTCGCCGGCGTAGCGATCGGCCACACCTTTGGCGCGCGCTACGAAAAGCCTGCCACCATCGTGGGTGGCGTCGTGCTCATCCTCATCGGGCTTAAGATCTTGCTTGAGCATCTGGGGATTTTGGCGCTGTAACGCCAAACACAATCGCTCAAAACTCAACGCCGCACAAGGCCTCATGCAGAGTTTTGCATAATGCCTTTTCGTGCAGACTTTTGCATGTCATACTGATATGCAAAAGTCTGCACGTTAGGAGATCGCCGTGGATACCCTTCCCATCACCACACCGCGCCAAGCTGGCATCTATGTGCGCCAGGCACGCGAGGCTCAGGGCCTCACCCGTGCCGCCCTCGCTAAAAAAGCCGGTGTTTCGGAGCGCCTGCTCGCATCGCTCGAACTAGGAGACGCCACCGGCATTCGACTCGACAAGCTGCTGACGATTTTCAATGCTCTTGGACTGGCACTCGCCGCTCAAGGGGATATCGGCGAAGCGAAAAACGAGCGACCAGTCGACGCCCCGCATGCCAATCCGCTGCCTCGCAGCATCCCCAGGCGCCATCACACTCAACGTCCTCATCATCGCAACCGTCGTAGTACCCCCATTCCGGCTCTTGCAGATGTCCCCTTTACATCCGCACTCTACGACGAGGTCTTCGCCGATTTCGCCATGTCCAATCTCGGAGTCTCGATTGCCGCAAACGTATCTAACCAAACCAAGCCCGAAGGGAAATAGCCAATGGCCAGAACATCACTTCGGACCATTATTTGCGGCGTACCTGCGGGAACGCTCACGCAAGATGAGAACGGTCTTATCAGCTTTACCTACGATCATGACTATGACGGGCCAGCCCTATCGACCAACATACCCGTATCGAATCGCACATACGGACAACAGGTCATGAATCCGTACCTGTTTGGCCTCCTACCCGACAGCGAGGACCAACGAAAAGCGATTGCCACCGAATTCGACGTTAGGCCCAACAATCCCGTTGCGTTGCTCAGCCATATCGGACTCGACTGTCCGGGCGGAGTGCAGTTTTGTGCCGAAGAAGAGGCCGACGCCGTCCTGCATCGCGCTGGCGAATATCGCCCTATAGACGACCACGAAATTGCTCTCCGCCTCAAGTCGATCAGAGATAACCGCGATGCATCGTGGATGGGTCTAGATGAAAGTTGGTCAATCGGAGGCAATCAGGGCAAGTTCGCGCTCGCGTTCATAAACGGCCGCTGGTGCGAATGCATGGGCTCCTCGCCCACGACGCATATTTTCAAAAATGGCGTTATCGGATTTAAACTCGAGGCTCTGAATGAGTTTGTCTGCATGAAAAGCGCCCAGCGCGCCGGTATCGCAACGGCAAACGTCGAATATCGTATGTTTGAGGACGAACCCGCCCTCATTGTTGAGCGCTATGACCGCGTGAAAGTCGAAGACGGAACGATCAGACGCCTACATCAAGAAGACCTCTGTCAGGCACTTGGGGTGATGCCCGCCCAAAAGTACACGGCAGACGGCGGCCCGACCACCCGCGATATTCAAGAGCTCCTCGTAAATACGAGCCACCATCAACTTAACCTGTATCTGTTTACGCAGATACTGTTCTTCAACGCCATTATCGGCGCACCGGATGCGCATGCGAAAAACTATTCCCTGCTCCTTGGAAACGACGGCGCAGCCATGATGGCTCGAATGTACGATGTCGCTTCGGGCTTGGCGTACGAGCGCATGCGCCGCCGGGCGCACCTTGCCATGAGCGTTGGCGGCGAAAATCGTGTGGGGCGCATCGGTCCAGGCGCCATCCACCGATACCACGGTATGGACGACCCCGCACTGGAGGCGGCACTCACCGATGCCGGGCTATCTGAGAAGTTTTGCTTTGCGACCATGACGGACCTCGCCTACGAGGTGCCCGTTTGCATGGAAGAGGTCATGGACGAATACGCCGACCTGCCCGGCATGGCGGACCTGCGCGAACATATGCTCGGCCCCGTCCGCGAAAACTGCCAGCGCACCATCGACCTCATCAAGGCGGATATGGGCTAGGTGGCCGCAATTTCCCATTTCTTAAAAGAAGAGAGGGGGCACCCATCGCAAAAGCTCGGGTGCCCCCTCTCATAATGTCATCTGCAATTCGCTAGCACGTGGCTCGGACTGCTGCTAGCGCAACCTTTACGCAGCGAGGCGCTTGAGGACGTCGATGAGCAGCTCGTAGAAGCGCTCGGCAGAAGCGAGCTCCATGCTCTCGTCCGGGGTGTGGACATCGGAGAGCGTCGGGCCCACGGCGATGGCGTCCAGGCCGTGCAGGGCTTCGGCAAACAGGCCGCACTCAAGGCCGGCGTGAATGGACTCGATGCGCAGCTCAGAGCCAAAGAGCTCGCGATAGCTCTCGACAAAGATGTCGCGGACCGGCGAATGCTCGGCATAGCTCCAACCGGGATACTCGAACTCAAACTTGGCGTCGAAGCCCAAGACATCGGCCAGCGTCTGCAGGCGGTCCTTGAACTCGTTCTGCAGCGAGGTGATCGAGGAGCGCGGGGACAGCATAATCTTGACCTGGTCGTCAGAGGTGGCAACCACGCCGATGTTGGAGGAAACCTCGACGGAGCCGTCGGTGGCGACGTTGCGGCGAATCACGCCGTTAGGGGCAAGACGCAGGGCGCGGATGAGGGCAAGCGCGGACTTCTGGTCCATGGCCTCGACCTCGGCGTCGTCGGCAATCTCGACGGTGCAGGTAAAGCCGGGGTCGAAGACCTCGAGCTCGGCGGTGACGTCGGCGATGATGCCCCTTGCGATCTCGGCCGCTGCCTCGGCGGCAGCGTGGTCGGCGTAAACCAGCTCGGCCTTGCACTCACGGTTGATGGCGTTGTCCTTAGTGCCGCCGTTAAAGCTGACGATGGCGGGCTCGCCGGCGACCATCAGGCGGTCGATGATGCGGGCCATGATGAGGTTGCCGTTGCCGCGCTCCAGGTGGATGTCGGCGCCGGAGTGACCACCCAGCAGGCCGGAGATCTCGAGCGTAAGGGTGCTGCCGGTCTTGTGCTCGCGCACGATCGGGCAGGTGTAGGTAACGACGACACCGCCGGCGCAGCTGACGGTGGCCACGCCCTCCTCCTCGGAATCGAGGTTGATCATGGTGCGGGCGCTGATCTGGGACTTGTCGAGCGTCTCGGCGCCAACCAGGCCGGTCTCCTCGTCGGTGGTGAACACGCACTCGAGAGCCGGATGAGCAATCGAATCGTCGTTGAGCACGGTAAGCATCAGAGCGACAGCAATGCCGTTGTCGGCGCCCAGGGTAGTGCCGTTAGCGGTGAGGACGCCGTCCTTGACGACCAGGTCGATACCATCGGTCGTAAAGTCGTGCTCAACGGAGCCCAGCTTGTCGCACACCATGTCGATGTGGCCCTGCAGCATCACGGTCGGGGCATTCTCGGCGCCGGCAGATGCGGGCTTGCGAATGATGACGTTGTAGACCTCGTCCTGATACACGTCGAGGCCGCGCTCCTTGGCAAACGCAACCAGGAAATCGCTGATGCCCTTCTCGTTGCCAGACCCACGGGGGATCGCGCTGACCTCCTCAAAGAAATGGAACAGCTGAGCGGGCTCGTAGCCAGTAATCTTGTAGTCCATGGTGCCTCCTTGGCGCAACTGGTTAGACAGTAAGACATGCGACTTGTATATTCCCAGACTTTGCGTGCATAAACCAGTCGAAAACGCCGAGCGCCCTCGCATCATCGGCTAACGGTGGACCGTATAGCGTAACGGTCACAACTTCCGCAGCTCTACAAATCGAGGCGCCCTTTCCGGAGCGCCTCGATTGCGCGTATCAAATTGTCGCCACGCCCTACAGCGCGCCGGAACCGGCTTGCATCATGCCGCCGGGGCCCGAGGTCACGCCGCCGCTCACGGGCGCGGCGTTGCCGGTGTGCGGTACCGCCGGGGCGGTATCGCCACCAAGCGTGCCCGCCGGACGCGGTGCCGGGATCTCGCCCGTGCCGCGGCTAAAGACAAACTTGCCATCGGCCACGTCGCACAGGACGGTATCGCCCTCGCCCCACTCGCCAGCCAGCAGTTCCTCGGACAGCGGATCCTCGATGAGCTTTTGGATGGCACGACGCAGCGGACGCGCGCCGTTGGTGAGGTCGGTACCCTCCGCCACAATCTTGTCGTAGGCCGCATCGGTAAGCTTGATGTTCATGCCGTTTGCGATCAGGCGCTGGCGCAGATCGTCCACCAGCAGGTGCGCAATCTTGGTCAGGTTCTCGCCCGAGAGCTTCTGGAACACCACGATGTCGTCGATACGGTTGAGCAGCTCGGGGCGGAACAGGCGCTTGAGCTCGCCCATCGCGCGGCCGCGGATCTCACTCGAGGTGAGGCCCTGCTCGCCGGTGGTGCCAAAGCCAACGCTCGCATCCTGCGCGATCTCGCGGGCGCCCACGTTTGACGTCATGATGATCACCGTATTGCGGAAGTCGACCGTCTTGCCCTGGCTATCGGTCAGACGGCCCTCCTCCAACACCTGCAGCAGGATATTGAAGATGTCGGGGTGCGCCTTCTCGATCTCGTCGAACAGCACGACCGAGTACGGGTGACGGCGAACAGCCTTGGTGAGCTGGCCGCCCTCGTCGTGGCCCACATAGCCCGGGGGGCTACCGATGAGCTTGGAGACCTCGAACTCACTGCCAAACTCCGACATATCGAAGCTGATGAGCGCGTCCTTGCTGCCAAAGAGATACTCGGCGAGCGTCTTGGCGAGCTCGGTTTTGCCCGTGCCGGTGGGGCCCAGGAAGATAAAGCTGCCGCCGGGGCGACGCGGGTCCTTGAGCGGCGAGCGGCTGCGGCGCACGGCCTTGGCAACGGCCTCGACGGCCTCGTCCTGACCGATGATGCGCGTCTTGAGCACGCTTTCGGCCTGCAGCAGGCGGCGGCTCTCGCTCTCGGTGAGCGAGGACACCGGCACGCCCGAGGTCACGGACACGATGTCGGCAATCTGGGAGACATCGATGGTGAGCGGGCTGGCGTCGAGCTCGGCCGTCCAGGCAGCCTTGGCCTCGGCGAGCTCAATCTCGGCGGCCTTCTGCTGCTCGGTGATCTCGGCGGCCTTGTTCATGTCGTCGCTCTCGGTGGCCTCCTGCGCGGCGGCCTTGAGCTCCTCTATGCGATGCTCGGCCTCGCGCACCGGCTCGGGCGCACGATTCGCGGCGATGCGAGCGCGGGCACCGGCCTCGTCGATGAGGTCGATGGCCTTATCGGGCAGGAAGCGATCCTGGATGTAGCGGTTGGAAAGGTTCGCGGCGGCCTCGATAGCACCCTGCGTATAGCGCACATGGTGGTGCTCCTCGTAGCGCGGCTTGAGCGCGGTCAGGATCTTGACCGTGTCCTCGACGCTCGGCTCCTCGACATCGATGGTCTGGAAGCGACGCTCGAAGGCCGGGTCCTTGGTGAGGTACTTGCGGAACTCCTCGGCCGTGGTGGCACCGATGATCTGGAAAGCACCGCGTGCGAGAACGGGCTTGAGCATGGAGCTCGCGTCGATGGAGCCCTCGGCAGAGCCGGCACCGATGATGGTGTGCATCTCGTCAATAAACAGGATGACGTCGTCAGCCTCGGTGGCCTCCTGGATCACGTTCTTGAGGCGCTCCTCAAACTCACCGCGATACTTGGCGCCCGCGACAAGACCCGGCAGGTCGAGCGTCCAGATATTCTGGTTCATGAGGTTCTCGGGCACGTTGCCGGCTGCAATCTGCTGAGCCAGGCCCTCGACGATGGCCGTCTTGCCCACGCCGGGGTCGCCCAGAATGAGCGGGTTGTTCTTGGTGCGGCGCGAAAGAATTTCCATCATACGCTGGACTTCCTTTTCGCGACCAATTACAGGGTCGAGCTCGCCATCGCGCGCCTTTTGCGTGAGGTTGGTGGCGAACTGCTTGAGCGTATCGGTGCCGCTCCCCTTTTGCTGCGACGCGTCCGAGCCGCTAAAGAACGGCAGGCCCGCACCGGGACGCCCGGCACCGGCGCCGGCGAGCGGACGCTTCTTGTCCTGGTCCTTGGCGGTAAGTTTCTCGATAGCCTTTTTGATGGAGGCGGACGACACACCCAGGCGCATGAGGATGTCCATGGCCATGCCGTTACCCTCTTCGACGATGCCAATCAGCAAGTGCTCGGTCGACACGTAGGTCTGGTTGTTCTCACGTGCCACGCGGAAGGAGCGCTCCATCACGCTGATGACGAGCGGCGTAAAGGCAAGCTTGGCAGCCTCGGTCTCCTCGCTGGGCTCGGGAACCGTGGTCTGGACCTCCTTGAGGGTGTCCATGATGTCGTCGTAGGAGATATCAAGCGAGCGCAGCGCCTCGGCAGCGATGCCCTCGTCCTCCTTGGCGAGTGCGAGCAGCAGGTGCTCGGTGCCCACCTTATTTGAGTGCAGATCGAGCGCCTCCTGTTTGGCCATCGACATGACCTTGCGCGCTCGATCGGTAAATCTATCTAACATGCTCGTTTCCTTACATGAGTTCATCGAAATCAAAACGCCCGCCCGTCGGCGGCGCTTTTGTCTCTTTACCCACAGGTTGTCTATGTTAACAGCTGGAGGAATATCTATAAACCCGGCTCACATGAATGCAGGTTATGACCGCATCGCGGGACTCACCGCGCGATGCGCGACAGGCGCCCCGCAAGAGAAACCCTAGGCGTCTTTCACCACGTCGGGACTCGTCGCACGCGATGCGCGATAGGCATCGGCCTCCTTGGAGACGCGTTCGAGCAGCTCGGATGTATCGACGCCCTCGACTTGCGCGACCGTTTCCACCGTCTGCATGGCGACCGCCCTCAGGTACGCGCACGCGCTGTCCCCCGGCTGCTCGAGGTCTATCTCCTCGCCGCCCTCCCGGGCAAAGCCGACCGCCATCACAAAGCCCATGATGCCCGAGACCAGAAAGCCCACCGCAAAGCTCGAATCTGCCTTGAGCTCTTCTCCGTCGGGGTGGACGATCTCTCTCACGCGGTCGATGATGATCGTATGGATGCCCTGCACGACCTGCTCGGCGGCACCCGCCCTCATGGTGATGACGATGCGCCGCAGCAGGCAGCGGACGTCGCGCCGGTCGAACGCCGAAAGGTCGCCCTCGCTCGAAAAATGCCAGAGGGCATCGGTGATGAGCTCGTTATCCTGCAGCAGCTGGGCTATGGCGATGGCGACGAGTTCATCGAAATCGTGAAAATAGTAGTAAAACGTTCCGCGATTGCACTGGGCGGCGCGGGTCACCTCGCCAACCGACAGCTCGAAGATGCTGTTGTTCTCGATGAGCTCCCAAAACGCCTCGATGATACGGGTGCGTGCATCGGGCGCATCGGCGTCCTTACGCGGTCTCGCCATGCGCCTCACCGCACCCCTGCGCCTTGGCGTTCATGATGAGCATCTGAAGACGGTTCTCCACGTTGGCGAAGCTCACGTCGGGATCGTAGTCGAGCGGCAGGAACTGCGCCGTGGGATACTGCTCCTTGAGCGCATGGATGAGCCCGCGCCCCACGACATGGTTGGGCAGACACCCGAACGGCTGCAGGATCACGAAGTTGCGGCAGCCGCGCTTGGCGTGCTCGAGGATCTCCGCCGGAATCAGCACGCCCTCGCCCGCATCGAACGTATGGTGCAGGATCTTATCGCTCGCGCGCACGAGCTCGGGCATGCGCGTCGGCGGCTCGTAGAGCGGGCTCGCCGCGCCCAGGCGGTCGCAACGGTCGTGCGCGAGCTCGAACAGGTTGTCCGCCGTGGCGTACCAGGCCTTTTCGGGCAGCGACAGGTCGACGTGGAACTCGCGCGACTGCGCATGCTTGTAGAAATAGGTCTTGCGGATCACGTCGGTCATGCGCGCCTCGATGACCTCGAGCCCGTTGTCCTCGAGGTAGCGCTCAATCTCGTGGTTGGCGCCGAGATGGAAATTGAGCAGGTACTCGCCCACGATGAGAACGGTCGGATGCGGGTTCGAGCGGTCGTACGGAACGGCGTCCATGATCGCAAGCGCGCGTTTGAAGCCCGTCGCCTGGCCTCTCAGCCCGGAGCGCTCCATGCCCTCGATAACCTCATCGAGCGCGCGGTCGAACGCAGCGTCCGCCGCGCCCTTCTCGAGCTCGTAGGGACGGATGCGCCTAAGCATGGCCTCGAGGGCATCGATCATGGGAAGACCGTAGGCGATCTGGATGCTCGGGCCAAGGCCGAGCTTGAAGCCCGGATGCGCATTGTGGGCATCGACGTCGTCGTTGGTGAGCACCGGGACATAGTCGTATCCCGCGTCGTCGAGCGCGCGGCGCAGCAGGGGCATGTAGTGCGTCAGGCGGCAGTCGCCGATATACTTGCCAGTCACCACGGCGACGTCGTGCGGGTCGTACTTACCGCTCTCGAGTGCCGCGAGCGCCTCGCCGATCACGATTTGCGCGGGGAAGCAGATGTCGTTGTGCACATAGCGTTTGCCCAGGCGGATGGCATCCTCGCGCCCGATATCAAGGGCCTCGGCGCGCACGCCCTGATTGCGCATCGCCGCGGTCATGAGCCTGCAGAACGCATGGGAGGTGTTGGGGACCAGCGCGATCTTGTCGTGCCGGTCGCGCTTGGTGTACTTGACCTTATACGGGTCGTCGAGCGGATGGACCGCGTGCACCCGGGCGCCCTCGGCACGCTCCTCCGCGCGACGACGGTTGACCGACTCGATAAACGAACGCACGCGAATGCCCATGGGACCGGCGACGTCGCTCTCATCGAGCTTGATCATCATCGGAACCTTGGAGCCCATCTCGCCCATCATGCGCGCGATCTCGTCGGTGAGATACGCATCGTGGCCGCAGCCGAAGCTGCCCATCTGCACGAGCTCGAGCTCGGGCGTCGATGCGACGATGACCGCGCACGACAGCATGCGCGCATGGTAGTTGTTCACGATGTCGATGCGGCTGTTGGAAAGATCGACGTTGCAGACCCCCGGCACCGCATCGGGCGTCAGCACGGGGATGCCGCGCTCAGAGAAGAGCTTGGGCAGCCCGTGGTTGACCAGCGGGTCGTTGTGGTACGGGCGCGAAGCGATCACCACCGCGTAGCCGCCGTCCTCGCGCACGTTCTCGAGCACCTGCCTGCCGCGCAGCTGCAGCTGGTTCTCAAACGTCTCCTGCGCGCGGTCCGCCTGCTCGGTCGCCTTGGCAACCAGGTCGGCATCGATATCGAAGGTCTCCTTGCACCACGCCTTGAGCTGGCGGTTTCGGTCGCCCTCGTCGTACCAGTGGAACAGCGGCGTATCGAACGGAACGCCGAAACGCTCCTCCGGGTTATCGGAATTGCGCATCACGTAGGGGTATCCCTTTACGACGGCGCACATCCACTCGCTGGTAGAGGCGGTGTTTTCGGTGGGCACCGTCGTGATGATGGGCATGAAGATGCGGTCGACGCCGGCGTCGACGAGATTGCGGATGTGCCCGTGGACGAGCTTGGCCGGGAAGCACACGGTGTCGGATGTGACGTGCGCCAGACCGCGCTCGTACATCGCCTTGGTGCTGCGTCCCGAGACGCGCACCTTAAAGCCGAGCGTGCTGAAGAACGTCGACCAGAACGGCATGGTGTCCCAGAACTCGAGCACACGGGGAATGCCGATCGTGACATCGCGCCCCCCGCAGACGGGAACCGTGGGGTACGACTCGAACAGCAGCTTCTCGCGGTCGACAAAGAGATTGGGGGCAGCCGCGGTCCGGTCGCGCCCCGTGCCGGGTGCCTGTGCCTCGCAAGCACCCTGCGGACGCAGCTCCTCCGCCGCGGGAACCTCGCGCACGAGCTCATCCCATGAGATGGCGCCGCCGCGCGGGCAGCGATTGCCCGTGACGTAAAGCGAGCCGTCGCCAAATGCCACGACCGCGCGCTGGCAGCGGTTGTTGCACCGACGGCAGGTAACGCCGCCGAACTCGCGATGCTCGAAGCGCTCCACGGCATCGAGCCCGATAAACGACGTGCCGGCGTCGCCCTTGCGGCATTCCTCGCGCGCGAGCAGGGCGATACCGATAGCGCCCATCAGCCCCGGGTGGGGCGCACGCGTGACGGGTTTGCCCAGATACTGCTCGAATGCGCGCAGCACCGCGTCGTTTCGGAACGTGCCGCCCTGGACGACGACTTTGTCGCCCAGACGGTTGAGATTTGAAACGCGAATGACCTTGGTGAACACGTTCTCGATAATCGAACGGCAGAGACCGGCCATGATGTCGCCCGGACCCTTACCGCGCCGCTGCTCGGAAACGACGCTGCTGTTCATGAACACCGTGCAGCGGCTGCCGAGAACGGCGGGGGCTTTGGACGAAAATGCCTCGGTCGCGATATCCTCAACGGCTATTCCGAGGTTTTTGGCAAAACCCTCGAGGAACGAGCCGCAGCCCGCAGAGCACGCCTCGTTGACGACGATATCGGTCAGCACGCCGTGGTTGAGCCAGATGGCCTTCATATCCTGTCCGCCGATGTCGAGCACGAAGGTCGCATCGGGAACGCATGCGCACGCGGCGCGGGCGTGCGCGACCGTCTCGACCGTATGGTAGTCGGCGTGGAACGCGCGCGCGAAAAGCTCCTCGCCGTATCCCGTGGTGCCCACGGCATCGATCGCAAGCGTGACTCCCGCTGTCTCCCAGCGGTTCTTCAAGCTGACAAGACCCTGTTGGGCGACGTCGAGCGGTCTGCCGTTATTAGACGCGTAGAACGAATCGACAAGCTCACCCGCCTCATCGACCAGGGCGAACTTGGTCGTCGTGCTCCCCGAATCGATACCGAGCGCCACACGCACCGTCTCTCCGGGCGCATACGCATCCGGACCCTTTGCCGGCGTCTCTTTGCCATGGCGTGCCGTAAAATCCGCCTGCTCGGCAGGTGTGGCAAAAAAGGGCTGGGCAAGACGTCCCTCCCCGCTTGCGGGCGCGACCGTCTCGAGCTTATCCAGCCGGACAAAAGCGTCGGGAAGGTCGATCGGTTGGGACGATGCGAACATGTCGGTCAGCGACAGGGCGGCACCGCGCGCGACCATGATCTGCGGATCGCGCGGGACGATAACCTGATCGTCCGATAGATTCAGTTGCTCCCGGAACACGCGGACCAGTGTGGGGTTGTAGGCGAGCGCACCGCCCTCGAAGATTACCGGCGGCTCGATGTCGATACCCTGGGCCAGACCGCCGATCGTTTGGCGGGCGACCGCGTGAAGCGCCGAAAGCGCCAGGTCGGTGGTAGGAATGCCCTCGTTGAGCAGCGGCTGGATATCGGTCTTTGCGTACACGCCGCAGCGGCCCGAGACCTCGTGGACGGTCGTTCCCCGGCTTGCGAGCTGCTCGAACTCGCCCGATTCGGTGCCGACCCCCATGAGCTTTGCCATCTCGTCGATAAATGCACCGGTACCGCCTGCGCACGAGCCGTTCATGCGCATGTCGGCAACCTCGATGTCTCCCTTATCGTTGGTGCGGAAGAAGATCATCTTGGCGTCTTGGCCGCCCAGCTCGATGGCGCAGCGCGTCTGCGGATAGAACCTGCTGATCGCGAGCGCGTTGGCGACCACCTCCTGAACGTACGAGGCGCCCAGCGCGGTCGCGATATCGCGCGCACCCGAGCCGGTCACCGCAACGCGCAGCGACTCATGGGGAAAGCGCTCGGCGAGCTCGCCGAGCATGGCGCGCACGCTCGCTGTCTGACACGCCCCGTGGCGGCGATATCCCCACCACGCCTCGGTCATATCCTCGTGCATCGCGTAAACTTTGGTCGTCGTCGACCCTACGTCCAGTCCTACTAGCAACGCCATAATGCTCCGTCTCTCGCATTTTTCCTGCTAGAGATATACCACTCTACGTAATACAACAGACTGTTGTATTTAAACTCCGTATAAAAAGCGGCTGCCGAAACGCTTCAGCAGCCGCCGAATGCACCAACAGATTGTTCTGCGCGCTAGCACGTCGGGCAACGGAGCAGCACGGGCCCTCCGGTCATGCGCACCGCTCACGCCCGCGATGTCGCCGAGAGAGCTATCCACGCTTAGGGCTCCAACCAAGCAAGTCGCCCGCGCTCAGCAGATCCCTAAGCGAGCTACTCGCACTCAGGAGCCATAGCCTGCTCCAAGAGCTCGGCATGCTCCTCCTCGAAAACCGTCCCCACAGGGAAGGCGCGACGGAAGACGAAGTGGGAAATCGGACCGGCTACCAAAAGGTTCCACGGCAGCGCCATCACAAAATTATGCGGGATGTTGATCATCCAGATCGCGGGCACGGAATACAGGTTCGCAAGGATGCCGCCGGGCATGTGCGTCAGACCCTCGCAGGCACCGTACAGCGACATGATGATGACCATGGGAACGACCATGCAGGAGCTGACGGCGAGCGTCATGGCAAGTGGCGAGCTCTTGCCCGGCGTGACCAGGAATTTAAAAGCGAAACCCTTGGCAAGGGGGCTGGCAACAAACCAGTCGCAGCACATGGCAAAAATGTAGGCAACGGGGAAGCCGAGCCACGCGGCGGCAACAACCTCGCCGCTGATGGCCCCATGCTGCAGGGCAACGTTGTAGATGCTCATCCAGAGCACCATGCAAAAGCACATGATAAAGGTGAACAGCAGGCTCTCTCGTTTGTTGATAGGCATAAAGGACAAAATCCTTTCTGTGTTACGCCGCGGCACCACGCAACAAAAACGGGCGGGCAAGATGGAGCTGTTGGGACTTCATCTCGCCCGCCCGTGGTACGTGCGTCTGCGACTACTTATGTGGTGGAACTACCCTAACACGAACGGCGCGCGCTTCGTAAGCGTTGAGTTTATGGAGATGCAGGGCACCAATAATCCCCCCGACCCCATAAGTTGCGGTGGAATACGGACTGTTTTGACCCTTTAAGCAGCAATTCAGTCCCTATTTCACCGCAACTCATTGGGGGTGCAAAGTAACCTGTCCCCCTTGCACCAATTAGCTGGTGTGGCGCCAGCGAGGGTCGGTGAGCGTACGCGCCACACCCAGTCCAACGGGCAGAAACGCTACGATGAGCACTGCGCGCACAAACCAGCCGAGCATATTGACCGTGTCGAAGGTGCACATGTAATACATCGAGCGATACAGATACAAGCCCGGCACCATAATGACAATCGAAGGCACCGTGAGGGCGATGCGCGGGTAGGTGAGCTTGACTTCAGCCAAGCTTGCGAGCAGCCCCGATACCAGCGCGCCGATAAACGCTGCTGCCTCGGGAGGCATTCCCGTGCTGAGGCCCAGGAAGGGAATCATCGTCGGCGCATCGACAAGGGTCAGACGCAGGGTATTGGACACGGCGCCGATCAACCCAGCTGCCGCGGCCATCTTTACCGGGCTGTTGAACATCACCGAGAAGCCGAATACGCCAACGAAGCTCATCAGTATGCGCAAGAGCGTAAGAGCCAACGGAGAGAGGCCGAGCGGGGCGAAGTCATCCGGCGCCAGTCCCACGCACTCGGCAACCATCCAACCTACGAGGGTCGCCATCACAATAATCGACACGGCATACGAAAGACGCTCGATTCCACTTCGCATATCGAGCTTAGCGATGTCGAGGCCTGCCGTAATGAGGGGAAAGCCGGGAATCACAAAGAGCATGGCGCCGATATAGCCTTCTTGGTGCGACATTGCCCCCGGTACGACCTGGCCAAGGCCGAGCAATGCCAGCAGATACGAAACGCAAGCGAGCGCAACACCAGTCGTCAGCGCGCTAAACTGGCCAAGACCCTGCTTGAGAATATGGGAGCGGGCAAAGTTACCGACACCAGCGCCTACGAATGCGCAGGCCATCTCGATAGGGCCGCCGCCGAGCAAAAAGACGAAGGCGCCGCAAGCACAGGCTGCCGCAAGGCCCTGTTGCCAGGGAGCGTAATCGGGCTTTGAGCTCTCAACGGTCTTGAGCATCTCGTGGTATTCGTGCACGGTAAACCGGCGCCCATACGTCTCGATTTCCTTTAAGAAGCTCTCCATCATCCAAATGCGATGGGTATTGACTCCCGTTGTGGGCAGGCTGACAACCTCGTTAAAGCAGTGACCATCTTCGATGCAGGTGCACTCAAACGACAGAAGACTCAGGTCGACGTGAATCGTGACGCCGAGTACAGCGGCAACACGATTCATGGTATCGCGCACGCGCCAGGCACCCGTTCCGCTTGCCAGCATAAGCATGCCGGTGCGGCAAATGATGGATGATTTATCGGTGAGCGGCGCATCGACGGCAAGTTCATCGCCTGCCGTCACGATCTGGTGCCAGTCAGTTTTCATATGGAGTGCGCCGGCACGAACGCCATGGTGTAGGGGGGCTCTCGAAAGCAGCGAGTCAAGGCGCGAAGGCTGTGGGGGCTCCGTTGATTCGCCCTCGTCCTCGCCGGGCTCCTCATCGACCAGATCAAATGAGTCAAGCGGCGCTGGCTCGCGACGGTCGATCAGCTCCTCGTCCTCATCATCAAAGTAATTGAACTGATCGAGCATGTCCTCTTCGATTGCACGCTCGCTCACATCGTCCATACGGGCGCTCCCTTCCTACCGACTAACCCCCATCCTAGGCAGCAACGGCTAAAGGAAACATAAAAGAGACGGCTGTCATGCGAACCATGCGCTCAATAGCCGTTGAGTAGTCATTGAGGACGTTCTTGAATGACTAGTCGTTTAAGAACGTCCCCAATGACTACTCCGGCAACGTCGATGTATTGGCAACGCAAGCGAGCGGGTCGCATTTGAGACAAGGTGACGTGAAACGAAAGGGCGCTGACCTTCTGGTCGCGCCCTTGAAGTTGAACGTCAGATTGTCCAAATGCGGCCCGCGCAGCGTCGAGCCGTTACGCGGTTCGTAGAACCGCGTAACAAGTTAGTACATCTTTGCGCCGGCAGGGATGGAAGCGTCGAGCTGGATCAGGTTGAGACGCTCCTCGCCCTCCTCCTCGTGGATAGCGCTGATGAGCATGCCGCAGCTGGGGATACCCATCATCTTGCGCGGAGGCAGGTTGGTGATGGCGAGCAGGGTCTTGCCGACCAAGTCCTCGGGCTCGTAATAATCGTGAATACCGGAGAGGATGGTGCGGTCGGTACCGGTGCCATCGTCGAGCGTAAAGTTCAGCAGCTTCTTGGACTTCTTGACGGCCTCGCATGCCTTGACCTTCACGGCGCGGAAGTCGCTCTTGGAGAAGGTATCAAAGTCGACGAACTCCTCAAACAGCGGCTCGACGGCAATCTTGGAGTAATCGAGCGTGGGCTTGAGCGGCTTGACGAAGGGGCTCGCGGTGTTGCCGGCCTCGGCAGCCTTGGCAGCAGCGGCACCGGACTGGAAACCCTTCTCGGGCTTCATGTGCGGGAACAGCAGCACGTCGCGGATGGAAGCCTGGTTGGTGAGCAGCATGACCACACGGTCGATACCGATGCCGATGCCGCCCGCGGGAGGCATACCGTACTCGAGGGCGCGCACGTAATCCTCGTCGTACTCCATGGCCTCGTCGTCGCCGCCGGCCTTCTCGGCCATCTGGGCAGCGAAGCGCTCGGCCTGGTCGACCGGGTCGTTGAGCTCGGAGAACGCGTTCGCGTACTCGTGGCCGGCGATGACCAGCTCAAAGCGATGGGTCAGGCGTGGGTCATCCTCAAAGCGCTTGGCAAGCGGGCTAACCTCGATGGGGTAATCGCACACGAAGGTGGGGTTGACGATGGTGTCCTCGCCCAGCTCGTCATAGATCTCGGCGATGATCTTGCCGGCGGTCCACTCGGGCTTGATCTCCAGGCCCTTCTCGCGTGCGGCGGCAGCAAGCTCCTCGACCGGCGTGTCGATGGTGACCGGCTTGCCGAGCACGTCGGAGACAATGTCGGTCATGGGACGGCTTGCCCACTCACCGGACAGATCGATGGTCTGACCCTGGTACTCAATAACCTCGGGGTTGCCGATAGCCTTGTTAGCGGCCTTAATGACACCCTGGGCGAGTGCCTTCATGCCCTCGAGGTCGGAGAAGGCACGGTAGGCCTCCATCGTAGTGAACTCGGGGTTGTGGGTAAGGTCCATACCCTCGTTGCGGAAGATACGACCGATTTCGAACACGCGCTCAAAGCCGCCGACGATGCAGCGCTTGAGGTGCAGCTCGGTGGCGATACGCAGGTAGCACTCCTGATCGAGCGCGTTGAAGTGCGTGATGAACGGCTTAGCCGTAGCGCCGCCCTGGATGGTCTGCAGGATAGGAGTCTCAACCTCCATGTAGCCATCGGACTCCATAAAGCGGCGGAACGTGGAGAGGATCTGCGAGCGCTTGCGGAAGGTCTCGCGAACGTCGTCGTTGGCGATCAGGTCGACATAGCGCTGACGATAGCGGGTCTCCTTGTCGGAGAGACCGTGGAACTTCTCGGGCAGCGGGCGAACGGCCTTGGAGAGCAGCGTCGCGCTCTTGGGGGCAACGGAAAGCTGGCCACGCTTGGTGCGCACGACTACGCCGGCCACGCCCAGGATATCGCCCAGGTCGAGCGCCTTGAGCGTGTTCCAGGCGGCCTCGTCCATATCGTTGATGCGGCAGAACAGCTGGATCTCGCCGGTCGCGTCGCGCACGACGATGAACATAATCTTGCCCTGACCGCGCTTGGCAACCACACGGCCGCCGATCTTCACGACGTCCTCGGTGTCCTCGCCATCGGCGAGCTCGGCGTACTTAGTCTCGATGTCGGCGACGTAGTCCTCAATCTCGGAGTGCTCGGGATACGGGTTCTGGCCCGCCTCGAACAGGGAGGCACGCTTGGCCAGGCGGGTGGCGCGCTCGTCGTTGAGCGTCGATGCCTGATCGGCGGCGTTCTGGTTTTCTGCCATAGTTAGCTCCTCAAACTAAAACGCTCCCCAGGATTCGGTCCCAGGGAGCGAAAACATACCTTTACGCGGGACCGTGGTCTAGCGTGCGATCTTGGCGATGGTGTAGACGCGGGTCTTGCCGGAAGGCGTAACGACCTCGACGGAGTCGCCCTCGCCATGACCAATGATGGCGTGGCCGACCGGAGACTCGTTGGAGATCTTGTGCTCGAGCGAGTTGGTCTCGGTAGTACCGACAAGCGTGACCTCGATGAGCTCACCATTGGGGTCGACCAGGGTAACAGTCGAGCCAATGGAGACGGTCAGGTCGCCCGTGCTGGCAGCGATCTGAGCGTTGGCGAGGATGGCCTGGATCTCGGCGATACGAGCGGCGTTCTGGGCCTGCTTGTCCTTGGCGGCATCGTACTCGGAGTTCTCCGAAAGGTCGCCGAACGCGCGGGCTTCCTTGATGTCCTCGACGATCTCCTTGGCGTAATCGCCCTCACGCCAAGCGAGCTCCTCGACGAGCTTCTGGCGGCCCTCAGCGGTCAGTACGATCTGGCTTGCGTCCATACGGATATCTCCCCAACTATGATGTAACGATCAACTGTCAACAAAAACGAAAAAGACCGGCTAGCCTGCGGGCAAGCCGGTCAGGTGCTCACCCCAAAGGGATGGGACTACTCTGCGTCCGCGTCGCTGTCCTCTGCCTTCTTTTGCTTGGCAGCAGCGAGCTTAGCCTCGAGCTCTGCGATCTCCTTGTCCTCCTTGGACTCCTCGACCACAACCTCCTCGGCCTGCTTGGTTTCGCCCTTATCGTCGCCTTCCATACCCTCGCGGATATTCTTGACGGTAGAGCCGAGGGACTTACCGAGCTTCGGCAGGTTCTTGGGCCCAAAGATAATCAGGACAACGACGAGAATAATGATGAGCTCAGGAGCCCTCAGTCCAAACATGTAGACCTCCACAATACAGCGAGACAAGCTCGAATGAGTATACCGCGGGTATCGCGGTATCACAACAATAGCTAAAAAAAGGGACCGCAAGAAGCGGTCCCTCCTCATGCTCTGGTCGGGTTGACTGGATTTGAACCAGCGACCCCTGCGTCCCGAACGCAGTGCTCTACCAAACTGAGCCACAACCCGTTAGCTCGACTATAGTAACAAAGATTTCCGTCGTGTGCCAGAGAAATTTTTACTTCTTTGGCGCTTCAATGCGAACCGTGTCGGAAACGAGCTCCGTTGCATAAGCCCACCAGCCGTTTTGTTGAGCGGCTGCCGCAAGATTGGCTGCCGTGGCGGCGCTATCGCAGAGAGCAAACGAGCAGGCACCCGAACCGCACACGTTTGCGGCAATGGTACCGTCCTGTGAACGGAGCCAGTCGAGCACCGTTTGGATCCGCGGCTCCATCTGCGCGGAAATGACACCCAGGTTGTTGTGAACGAGTGCGTAGGCCGCCTCTGCATCTCCCGAGCGAAGGGCAGATGCGATCGCTCCGGGCTTGTCCGCAGGCGCTGGGGTCTCGTCAAAACGTCGATAGGCTTCAATTGTTGAAACGCTTGCCTCGCGCGGCTTGACCAGCACGACGGGTGTCGCGGGAAGTGCGGGGTACTCGGTTGCCAGCACGTCTCCCCCACCCACGTAAAATGCAGGGCTGGCATGCAAAAAGAAGGGAACGTCGGCGCCAATGCCGCGCGCAATGTTGTCCAGCGCGGAATCGGCACGGTCGATACCCCACAGCTCTGCCAAGGCGACAATGACCGCCGCGGCATCCGTCGAAGGACCGCCCAGGCCGGCACACAACGGGATGCGCTTCTCGATCGTGATGCAGACGTTGGCTTCGCGACCATAATGCTCGGCCATAGCGAGCGCAGCACGATACGCCGTATTCTTTTGCATGGGAAAGTCGGATGTCGGAATCGTCTGAACGGTCAGCGCCTGTGCCGGCGTAACCGTCACGGTATCGACAAGGCCGACGGCTGCCATCAGGGAATCGACCTTATGGTAGCCGCGGTCGTCACGCTCGGTATGAACCCCCAGATAGAGGTTGATCTTTGCCGGCGCGGAAAGGGTCAGGGACCAATCGGTCACCGCTAGTGCTCCTCGAGCTGATTGCCGAGCGGAGTAAAAATGTGCTCGCCGCTCTCGGGGTCGAACAGCTCGACCTGGCCGGTGAGAACATCAATATACTGGTAGGACTGACGCGACTTGCGGCCACGGCGCTCGTCGACCTCGACGATAAAGACTGCCGGATGGACGCTCTTGATGGTGCCCATGCGCTCGACGACGCGGGTGCGGCCCATGTTGGCCTTCACCTTAACGCGATCGCCCACCATATCGGTCAGCTTCTCGTGGATGTCGTCGACGTGATTGACTTCCATCTCTTCCATGAACAGGGCCTCCAGAAGGTGCAATTCAAAAAGGGGATAATACCCCTAAGATAGACAAAACTCTAATATTATAGCACCCTGTTGTGGCCATACGCAAGTAGCTAAAAAAGCCCGGTCCCAAATTGACTACTTACAGACTATCGGTGTCCAAGACGATGGTGAATGGGCCGTCGTTGACGAGATCGACTTTCATATCGGCGCCAAAGATGCCGTGCGCCACGTGTTCGACATCTTGGCGAACGAGCGTCAGGAAGTACTCGTAGAGCTCGTTGGCGACATCGGGGGCGCCAGCATCCGTAAACGATGGACGGCGGCCGTGACGGCAATCGGCGAACAGCGTGAACTGCGACACCACGAGAACCTCGCCGTCGACATCGGCAAGTGCCAGGTTGGTCTTGCCGTTCTCGTCCTCGTTAATGCGCAAGCCCCGGAGCTTTCCCCACAGCTTATCGGCCTCGGCGCGCGTGTCGCCGTGGCCCACGCCCAGCAGCACCAGATAGCCGCGCCCAATTTTGCCCACGCACTCACCGTCGACCGTCACGCCGGCGTTGAGCACGCGCTGCACTACCGCACGCACGGCCTACTCCTCGCCCGTCAGTTTGGCGGATAGGTGCTCGAGCGCATGGAATCGATGGCTGATGGCGTTCTTCTCGTCCGCCGTCAGCTCGGCCATGGTCTTGCCCGGCGTGTCGACCGGCAGGAACAGCGGGTCGTAGCCAAAGCCGTGATCGCCGCGACCCTCGTGTGCGATAACGCCCTCGCAGGCGCCTTCACCATAGGTGACCAAACCATCCGTGTCGATGAGCGCGACGACGCTCATAAAGCGCGCAGTGCGGTCCTCGTCGGCCACGCCTTCCAGGTTAACGAGGAGCTTGGCATTGTTGGCGGCATCGTCGCCGTGAACGCCCGCGTAGCGCGCGCTATACACACCGGGCTCACCATCCAGCGCATCGACGACCAGACCCGAATCGTCGGCAATGGCCATGAGCCCCGTCTCCTCTACCGCAGCCTGCGCCTTGATGATGGCGTTCTCCAAAAACGTCGTACCGTTTTCCTCGGGGTCCTCAAAATCGCCCAGCTGACCGAGCGCCACAAAGCGAACCTCGGGCATAACCTTGCCCAAAATGGCCTCGATCTCGGTGAGCTTATGGGCGTTGCCCGTTGCCACGACGATGGTCGCCGCCGGGTCGAGGGTGTCGATGTCGATCTTCTCAAGTGCCATGAGTGGTCTCCTTGTCCGTATAGCAAAGTCACGTAAAAGGGACCGGTCCGTCGGCGTCTCCCCTTTCATGTGGCATCAACCTTATCTATCGGCGTTTCCGCAGATAAAACCTGCCAAAATAAACCTGTCCCTTTTTGGTAGGTTAGGCGAGGGCTTGGCGCTGGAGCTCGATGAGCTCGGCAATGCCCTTGTCGCCCAAATCGAGCAGGGAATTGAGGCGCTTGCGGTCGAAGGGCGCCTGCTCGCCAGTGCCCTGGAGCTCGATCATCTCACCGGTATCGGTGGCGACAAGGTTCATGTCGACCTCGGCGTGACTGTCCTCGGAATAATCCAGGTCGAGCAGGGTGTTGCCGTCGACAACGCCCATGGAAATCGCGGCGACCTGGCCCGTGAGCGGAATGCGCTCGAGCTTACCCGCCTCGACCCACATGGCAAGGGCATCGTGCAGCGCCACCCAGGCGCCGGTAATGCTCGCCGTACGCGTGCCGCCGTCTGCCTGAATCACGTCACAGTCGACGGTGACGGTGTACTCGCCGAGCGCCTTCATGTTGACGACGGTGCGCAGGCTACGGCCGATGAGGCGCTCAATCTCCATGGAGCGACCCTTGCGGTTGGCGTGCTCGCGCTTGCAGCGCTTGCCGGTCGATGCCGGCAGCATGGCGTACTCCGCCGTTACCCAACCGGCCTTGGCGCCCTTGCGCCAGCCCGGCACGCCCTCCTCGATGGTGGCAGCGCACAGCACGCGCGTATCGCCAAACTCGGCCAGGCACGAACCGTGGGCGTGCTTCATGACGCCGCGAGTAAGCTTGATGGGGCGCAGCTCATCGGCGGCGCGGCCGTTGGCGCGGTTGACCTGCATATACTCCATAGAAAAATCCTTTCGGCAAAAGAAGAGGGCAAGTCTTTGGACGGTAACCCTACATCTATTTCAGTTCGTCGATATCGATATGCTCAATGCTCTTGAGCGGCTGGCCAAAGATAAAACTGCCCGCCACCGCAAATTCGGCAATGTTATCGGACGTCGTTGCAAAACGATGCTGCGGCTCGGCAGCGTCGCCCGCCAGCTGCTCGCGGCGCGTGAGAATATCGGTCAGCTCGCGCGTGGTCTCCTCGGCGGAACTCACCACGCGCACTCCGGGACCCAGCGCATGGCGAATAGGCCCCACGAGCAGCGGGAAATGCGTGCAGCCGAGCACCACGGTATCGATGCCGTGGTCGCGCAGCGGTTCAACCGTGGCGCCGACCAGCGCGCGTACGGCAGGCGTATCAAAGATGTCCTCGTTCTCGAGCCACTGCTCTTGCAGATGCGCGCCCGAGGCGAGCTCGTGCTCAACGACCTCGACAAAGCTCGAAGCAGGGCAGCCGTATACGTCGACGCCGGCATCCAGGTCCTGAATGGCACGCGTGTAAGCGCCTGAGCGAATGGTGAGGTTGGTGGCGAGCACGCCCACCCGGCGCGTGCGGGTGCTGTTGATTGCCGCGCGTGCGCCCGGTGCGATCACACCGATGACGGGGACGTCGAGCACCTGCTGGGCCAAGCGCAAGGCCGCAGCGGTCGCCGTATTGCAGGCGATGACCATGATCTTGACGTCGTGCTTCGACAGCCAACGGCCCGCCTGCAGTGCAAATGTGCGCACCTCGTCCTCGGTGCGGGTGCCGTAGGGGCAGCGCTTGGTGTCGCCAAAGTAGTAGACGGACTCGTGCGGCAACGCCGTTGCGATGGCGCGTGCAACCGTCAGACCGCCCAGACCAGAATCGAACACGCCAATCGGGCGCGTGTCGCCTGCCGGATTCTCGATATCGGACATTACCTCACCAGATTCTCTCTCGAAAAGATATGGCTCAGCGCGATAGGACCGCACTACGAACGGGCCGCGACGAGCAGCTCTGCCGTTGCCGCCCAGCCATCGACAATCTTGCCGCGCGTGACGTAGGCGTTATCGCAAACATCCAGGAACTCGGGCGCGCCGGCGCTGGTCAAACCGTTCTCGACCAGGCAGAACGTGCCCACGTGGTCAGCCATGTAGAAGTCGGACTCGGAATCGCCGAGCGCCAGCGTCTCCTCGCGCTCGATACCCAGGTGCTCGCAGAAACGTGCGATGGCAACGCCCTTGTTGAGACCGGCGGGATTGATGTTAAACGCGCGGCCATCCTCGACGCGTTCGAGCTCGAGCGTCGTCGGTTTGGACAGATGGGTCAGATGGCCGTTGCAGGCCCAGACCAGGCCGCAGCCGGCCTCGTCAAGAATGGCCTGGACCTCGTCGTCGGGCACATCGCCGCGCATGCCGACGGTGACCTCGCGGTACTTGTAGCCAGTCGACATGTCGTTGTGGTACTCGATCTTATGCGGCCAGCGGGCGAGAATCTTCTCGCACACGCCGGTCTGCTCGATCACCTGATGCGGCGTGAGGCCGCAGGCGGGGTCGTAGGGCATATCGCCGGTCAGATACTCCCAATCGTTGGCCTTGAGATTGTACATGACCAGGCCGCCCATCTCGCCGATGTAGGAGTTGAGGCCGAGCACGCGCGCATCCTCGTGGATCATAGTGCGGTTGCGACCCGAGGTGGGGACCACCTGGATGCCGGCACGGGCAAGTGCCACGACAGCCTCGACGAGCTTGGTCGAGGGGTTGCCGTCGTTGTCGCGCAGCACGCACGAGCCGGGCGCAAGCATGGTGGCGTCCAGGTCGGTAAAGACATAGTTGACCTTTGCGAGACGCTCGCGCATCTCGCCCGAAAGCTCGGCGACGGTCGGCAGGGTATTGTGGGACATGGTCACTCCATTTACGTAGAAGGGGCTTCTGGTCTTAGGCGTCGTACGCCGCAAGGGTGCGCTTGAGAATCGAACCGTCGCGCTCACAAGACTCGGGTCCGTTCTTGCGCAGCATACGCTCTTCTTCGCCCTTACCGGTCACGATGACCACGGCAGGACGGACGGTTTCGCGCACGGCAGTCTCGATAGCGGCAACGCGATCAGTCACGATTTGCCAGTTATCATTTCCCTGCGCTTGAACGTTGCGCGCGATCTCGGCGCAGATATCCTCGACGTCCTCGGGGCCGGGGTCATCCTCGGTAATCACGATTCGGTCGGCATACTTGCCAGCAGCGATACCCATTGTGGTGCGTCGATCGACACCCTTACCGCCCGTAGCGCCAAATACAACCGCCAGCTCGCGCTCGGGATAGTTCTCGCGCAAGTCACGCAGAAGCGTCTCGAGGCTCATGCCGTTATGTGCAAAATCGACGATGCCCAGGATTTTGCCCGATACGGACGGATAGAGCTCCATGCGGCCGGGAACGAAGACGCCCTCAAAGCCATGGACGATACCCTCTTCAGAAATGCCCAGGGCCTCGGCGCAGGCAATAGCGGCAAGCGCGTTGGACACATTGAACTTAACCGGCGTGGGAATCACAATGTCGCGCGTAAAGCGGGGCGTGCGCACCGTTGCCACCACGCCGCAGTCGCCATTACGAATCGCCAGCGCAAACACGTCGGCACGCTCGTCGGTCAAGGAGAACGTCACCGTACGTTCGCAACGAGATGCCGCCTCGAGCACACGATCGACCTTATCCATATCGAGATTGACCACGGCAAAACGGCTCTGCGAGAAGATTTTGAGCTTGCTGGCAAAGTAATCCTCGAGCGTCGGATGCTCAATCGGCGAAATGTGATCCTCGCCGATATTGGTAAAGGCGCCGACTTCAAAGGCGATCTTGCCCGTGCGCTCGTATTTGAGGCCCTGGCTCGATGCCTCCATAACCAGCCACGGGGCACCCGCCTCCGCAGCATGCGCGATGCGAGACTGCAGCAGGAAGGATTCGGGGGTTGTCAGCTTGGAAGGGCCTGCCTCGATGCCGTCGTCGAACTCAATGCCCGTATTAAGAGCGGGCCGATGACAGCCCGTAAGCTTGGCCTCGTTGGCGAGAATGCCTCGCAGATAAAAGCTACAGGTCGACTTGCCCTTGGTGCCTGTAAAGGCGCAGACCTTCACCTTACCCGACGGGTGCCCATAAAAGGCATCTGCCACCACGGCGAGCGTGCGACGAATATCACTCACAATCACCGCGGGAACATCAACATCGTAATCGACCTCGGAAACGTAGGCCACGGCGCCATCGGCGATTGCCGAAAGCAGGTACTCGCGCTTAAACGCACGGCCCTTGCAGACAAACAACGTGCCTGGACGCACCTGGCGCGAGTCATCAGTCGCAAACTCAATACGCTGGTCGCACGAATCGCTCGGTCTGGAAACAACAAGGTCATCTTCCTCGAGCAACTCTATATAGCGCATCAGAGTTAGCTTCTCTTGTGTCGGACTCGACATACAAAGACCTCTCTCGCTAAATTCAGCCTTAAAGGGCAAAAGACGTCCCGCGGCAGAAACGATGAAACATTCTGTATTATCAACCATCCTAATATGCCACCTGACCTTGCGCGCATTGCAGCCTTCTAAAAAATTGCATGGACTGTGCTGTGGGCCAATAAATGACAACAGTGTCCACCCCGTGTAAAAACAGGGAAATCTGGGTGCTATTCTTTATCCAAATGTCTTGATGTGCCTCATTGACTCACAATGCCGACCCATCATGCCCAAGCAAAGGATTCCAGATGAAACGACACTTCGAACGTCGCCACCGCTCGGCACATGTCCAGTTGACCCGGCGCATCGTCTGCGCCTTCGTGACGGTCGTTGTGGCCCTTGCCACCATCATCGGCGCGAGCGGCTGTTCGTCCTCCCAGAACGCCTCGAGCACCTACACACTCGTCGAGAATGGCAAGTTCACCGTCGCAAGTGACTTGGCCACACCCCCGTTTGAATACGTCAACGATTCCGGCGAAGACCAGGGCTTTACCTATGAACTCATGGGCATGATCGCGGACGAGCTCGGTCTGGAGCTCAACTACTTGCCGGCGCAAAAGTTCGACGGCATTATCCCCATGGTCAAACAGGGTGTAAAGACCGATGTCGGCGCATGTAACATCACGATTACCGACGAGCGCAAGGAAGAGGTCGACTTCACCGACCCCTATATCGACTCCAACCAGGGCGTCGCAGTTGCAAAGAATACTGGATGCGACACGGTCGACAGCCTCAACGCACCGGGCGTCAAAATTGCCGTGCAGTCGGGCACCACATCCGAGGAGTGGGCAATCGAGAACCTGCCGCAGGCAACCACCGTCAACTTTGACGACTGGACGGCAGCCTTCACCGCCGTCATGAGTAGTCAGTGCCAGGCGGTCGTATGCGATCTTCCCGTTGAGCAGTGGATGGTTTCGAACTCCTTTACCGGTATGGAGATCATCAAAGAGGTTCCGACGGGCGAGCAGTTTGGCATTGCCGTCTCTAAAGACAACCCCGAGCTGACACAGGCCATCAACGATGCCCTTGCCAAGATCAAGAGCTCCGGCGCCTATGACAAACTGTACGAGAAGTGGTTTGGCATGGCACCCACGAGCGGGTCCGATAACGAGGATGCCTCGAGCTCAGAGGACGCGACGGGCGCTTCACTCGCCGTCACCTCGGCGACCGCCAAGTCAAACGAAGACGGCGGCAACGGCGTGCTCGGCGGCATCGCAACCCGCCTGACCTGGGAAGCGACAACGGGTAGCGACGAGGGCGACGTTTCGCAAATTGAGCTTGAGCTGCCCGAAGGCGGGTCATTTGAAAGCACCGATGTTAAGGTCACGCTGCTCGACGGACTGAACCAGACGGGTGTCAAGGCATCGTGCTCGCTGGACGGCTCAAAGCTCGTCATCAAGTTCGCCGATCCCGTCGCTGCCGGCTCGCAGATTCGCGTTGTCGTCCCCGACGTCGTATTCCCGAGCAACGCGGGTGCCTATGCCGTCACCGGCAGCTATGTCACCGACGGCGACAAGCGAGATCTTCCCGAGAGCCCCACCATCAGCGTCTCGGAGAGCACCATGGTGCAAGAAATCGTCGCCTGGCTCGATGCCCAGCCTTGGGTTGCCGCATGGAACTCCAACCCGTTTTTGGGCATGTTCTGCAAGCCGCAGATTATCGTCACCTCAATCGCCTCGCTCTTTAAGGGCTGGGGCATAGCACTTGCCGTGACCGCCATCGGTTTTCCGCTCGCCATCCCCATCGGCTTGCTGTTTGCCTTTATGAAAATCAGTCATAGTCGTATGCTGCGCGGCATCGCCGTGACATACATCAACGTCCTGCGCGGAACCCCGCTCTTCCTGCAGATCTACATTGCGTTCTTTGGGTTCCCTATGATCGGTCTCAACGTGCCCAATCTGCCGCTCGGCGTTGGCGTGCTCGCCATCAACTGTTCGGCCTATCTTGCCGAGATTTTCCGTGCCGGCATCGAGAGCGTACCGCATGGTCAAGCGGAAGCTGCCTACTCGCTTGGCATGACTTGGTCCCAAGTTATGTCGCGCATCGTGGTCCCGCAGGCTGTACGTTACGTTATACCGACTATGACCAGCGAGTTCGTTATGCTGTACAAGGACACGTCGCTGCTTTCGAGCGTTGGCGTCATGGAGCTCATGCTGTTCTCCAAAAACCTCACGGCCACCACGGGCAACATTACGCCTTACATTTGCGCCGCACTTTACTATCTGGTCGTGACGATTCCGCTCATCCACATCGTCACCAAGGTGGAGCACCGTCTCGCCGAGCGCAGCAAGCGCTAACCGCTCATACATAGCGTTCACAACCACGACCCGCCGCTTCATCTGAAGATCGGGCCGTGGTTTTTTCGGTTCGCTCGGCGCTTATGCCCTATCACGAAACAAAAGATTGGCATGATAGTAAAGATTATTTGACATCAGCTGCCGCAATCCTTGCGGCAGTACACCTGAGCCGTCAGCAGAAAGGATCTTGCATGTGCGGTTTTGTCGGTTTTACCGGTACAGATGAACAGAGTGAGCTGGTTCTCACGGCCATGATGAATCGCATCATCCACCGTGGTCCCGATATGGGCGGCCAGCATATCGTTGACAACGTTGCCCTTGGCTTCCGTCGTCTTTCGATTCTCGATCTTTCCGAAGCTGGAGCTCAGCCCATGTCGAGCGACGACGGCAAGGTCACGATTGTCTTCAACGGAGAGATCTACAACTTCCAGGAGCTTCGCGCCGAGCTGGAGGCAGCCGGCTACGCCTTCCACTGCAACGCCGATACCGAGGTCCTGGTACACGGTTACGAGGAGTGGGGCGAGGACCTGGTCAACCGCCTACGCGGCATGTACGCGTTCGTGATCCACGACCAGAACAAGAACAAGCTCTTTGGCGCTCGTGACATCTTTGGTATCAAGCCGTTTTATTACTACCAGGCATCCGATGGCTCGCTGCTGTTTGGCTCCGAGATCAAGAGCTTCCTGGACCATCCCAAGTTTGAGAAGGCTGTCAACCACGACGCGCTGCGCCCCTACCTGACGCTGCAATTCCCCGCCACGGAGGAGACCTTCTTTAGGGGCGTGTTCAAGCTTGCCCCGGCGCATTGCTTTACATATGACCTGACGACCAACACCATGGACATCAAGCGTTACTGGAGCTGTGACTTCACCGACGACAACTCCAAGACCTTCGAGGAGTACGTGGACGAGTGCGACAAGGTCGTGCACGAAAGCGTCGCTGCACACCGAATCGCCGATGTTAAGGTGGGCTCGTTCCTTTCTGGCGGCGTGGACTCCAGCTACATTGCCGCCTGTCTCATGCCCGACACCACGTATTCTGTCGGCTTCGATTACAAGAACTTCAACGAGACCAACTACGCTGCCGAGCTTTCCGACAAGCTGGGCATCAAGAACGTGCGTAAGATGATTACCGCCGACGAGTTCTTCGATGCACTGCCCGATATCCAGTATCACATGGACGAGCCGCAATCGAACCTGTCCAGCGTGCCGCTGTACTATCTGGCGCAGATGGCTTCCGAGGAGGTCACCGTCGTCCTTTCGGGCGAGGGTGCCGACGAGCTGTTTGCCGGCTACGAGTGGTACGAGGACACCCCCGAGATGCGCTCCTTTAAGAAGCGCGTGCCGCTCGGCGTACGTCGCGCCCTGGGCTCGCTCGTTCAGCATCTCCCCTACTTTAAGGGCCACAACTTCCTGACGAAATGCGCCGAGGTTCCCGAGCGCTGGTATGTGGGTCAGGCAAAGGTGTTCGATCCCTCCGAGGTCGACGAGGTGCTCAAGCCCGCTTATGACACTGGCAAGAACGCCGCGGAGATGTGCGCCGAGTACTACAAGCAAGTTCCCAACTGCTGCGAGCTTTCCAAGAAACAGTATCTGGATATGAACATGTGGCTACCGGGCGATATCCTGCTCAAGGCAGACAAGATGTGCATGGCGCATTCTCTGGAGCTTCGCGTCCCGTTCCTGGACAAGAAGGTCATGGAGTTTGCCGAGCACATTCCCGCCAACTACCGTGTTAACGAAGAAGGCTGCAAGCTCGTTCTGCGTCACGCTGCCAACCGCACGCTGCCCGACGAGTGGGCAACGCGCAAGAAGGTGGGCTTCCCCGTACCGGTCAAGTTCTGGCTGCGCGAGCAAAAGTACTACGACTACGTAAAGGAATACTTCACCGCACCGTGGGCTGCCGATTTCTTTGACACCGATGCGCTCATGAAACTGCTTGACGATCACTTTGAGGGTCGCGCGCTCAACCAGCGCAAGATCTATACCACGTTGACGTTCCTCATCTGGTACAAGCGCTTCTTTATCGACGAGGACAAGGGCGCCGAAGTCGCCGCGTAAGTTTCGTTATGAATTAGCGGTGAACAGCACGGGGTTTCCGCTATACTCAATCCCTGCGGGCGATTGGCGCAACGGTTAGCGCAGGTGCTTTACACGCACAAGGCTGGGGGTTCGAATCCCTCATCGCCCACCACTTGATTGAAAAGGCTCCCAGCGATGGGGGCCTTTCCTTTTTGGGCCCAGTGCAGAGGGATTCGAACCCGCAAGGGTGCGGAGCTGAGGAAACGCGTAAGCGTTTTCCAGCGCAGCACGCGAGGAGCGAAGCGCGCTGTGTTAGGCCAAAACGTCCGACAAAATCTCGATCAGGCTGTCCACGTCGGCTTCCTCGCAGACAAGCGGCGGCAGGAAACGCAGCGTGTGGGCACCAGTAGCGTTAATCACGGCGCCGGCGGCCAGCGCGCGGGCAACAATATCATGCGCATCGCCCGCAGCGTCATCCAGATCGCAGCCGAGCATTAAGCCGCGACCGCGTACCTCGGTAACGTGCGGAAGCTTGGCCAGCGCCTGCTCCATATAAGCACCCACCTTGGCGGCATGCTCAGCGTAGTCGCCGCGCACAAGCGCGGAGAGCGTCGCGGCGCACGCCGCGACAGCCAAGCAACTACCGCCAAAGGTCGAGCCGTGGTCGCCCGGCTTAAACACGTCGGCGATCTCCTTCTTTGCCACCACGGCACCCATGGGCACGCCATCGGCAATCCCCTTGGCAAGGCTCATAATGTCGGGCTCCACGCCATAGGTCTGGAATGCAAACGGCTTGCCGGAGCGGAAGATGCCACACTGGACCTCGTCGGCGATAAGAACGGCACCCACCTCGTGTGCCAAGTCGCGCGCTGCCGCCATAAACTCCTCGGTCATGGGGTGCACACCGCTCTCGCCCTGAATCGGCTCGAGCATGACGGCGCAAATCTCGCTTCCCAGCTGCTTAAAGATTGCACGCAGCTCATCGACATCGTTGGGTGTGCAGGCCACAAAGCCGCCCGGCAGCGGGCGGAAGCTATCCTGCAGCCAATCCTGCATGGTGGCGGCAATGGTCTCGAGCGTACGGCCGTGGAAGCCGCCGCGCATGCATACGATGGTGTTGCCGCCGTTACCAGCACGCTTGGCGTACAGACGCGCGAGCTTCATCGAGCCCTCGTTGGCTTCAGCACCAGAATTGGCAAAGAACGTCTCCCACACCTGCTCGCCCGCCGTCGGAGCGCCGAGCGCAGCGGCCGTGGTCTCATCGCCGGCGGCAATGGCATCGGCCAGAACGCACGCACCATCTACGTCGTCGTTGGCAAGCTTGGACAGCAGCGCCGCGACCTGTCCACGCTGCTCGATGTAGAAGTAGTTAGACACGTGCAGAAGCTTTTTGGTCTGCGCCTCGAGCGCCGAGAGCACTGCAGGATTACCGTGGCCTAGGCTACACACGCCAATGCCAGCAAGAAAGTCGAGATACTCACGACCATCGTCACCGGTGAGCTTCATACCGTGGCCTTCGACAAACTCTACCGGCGAGCGACCAAAGGTATGCATAACGTAATGGGATTCGAGCGATTGTTGAGTTGCAAGTGACATGGGATGCCTTTCGTTGGGCGCCGTACGGCGCAGGGCTATGAGTGCAGGGACGCGACGACCGTGGGTCAGCTAGACCGTCTGGAGCTTCTCGACCTCGTCGAAGTTCTCGGTCAGGCGCGCCGCAAACGTCGAAAGCGGGTGCGGATGCGTATCGAATTCGTAGGCCGTCTCGGTGGAGTGGATCACGGTACCGACGCCGGCATCGGTCAGCAGCTCCAGCAGCAGCGAGTGCGGCGTCGTGCCGTTGATGATGTGGGCTCGGAACACGCCAGCGGATAGTGCATCGACGGCGGCGCGCAGCTTGGGAATCATGCCCTTGTCGACCTCGCCGCCGTAGAGCATCTCATTGACCTCGTCGAGCGTCAGGTTGGAGATAAGCGAATCCTTGTCGCTAAAGTCCTTGTACAGACCGTCGACATCGGTCAAAAAAATCGCCTTGTGCGCATGAAGCGCCGCCGCAACGGCGCCGGCGGCGGTATCGGCGTTGATGTTGAAGAAGCCACCGTCCTCCCCCGCCGCGACCGTGGCGATAACGGGAATGTACTCGCTGTCGAGCAAACGCTCGATATAGTCGGTGTTGACGTGCGTGACCTTGCCTACGCGGCCGAGCTCTGGGTCGAGAGGCTCGGCGATAAGGGTACCGGCGTCGCTGCCGGACACGCCCACGGCCAGGTTGCCGTGGTGGTTGAGCGCCGCGACCAGCTCCTGATTGACCTTGCCGCCCAGTACCTCGCGCACGATATCCATGGTGGCAGGCGTAGTCACGCGCTGGCCGTTCTTAAACTCGACGGGGATGTCGTAGTGGCTGAGAGCCTCGTTGATGGCCTTGCCGCCACCGTGCACGATAACAGGGCGCATGCCAATAATCTTGAGCAGGACGATGTCGCTCATCACGTCACGACGCAGTTGCTCGTCGACCATGGCGGCACCGCCGTACTTGATAACGACCGTCTTACCGGTCAGGTTCTTAATCCACGGCAGCGCCTCGAACAGCAACTGCGCGGTAACTTCGTTGGATTCGCTCGAGCGACAATCGCGTGCGAACTTCATAGTCTGCCTCGTCTTTCGTGTAGCTATCGCGCCGTACCTCGTTGCCCGCTATTGCAGCGGGGCGCGCGGCACATCGGGAGTCTAGGAACGGTAGTCGCCGTTAATGGAGATGTACTCGTGCGTGAGGTCGCAAGTCCACACGGTGGTCGCCGCGTCCCCGGCGCCCAGGTCTGCCGAGATCACAATCTCGGGCGCCTCAAAACGTCGCAGGGCTTCGTCCTCATCGAAGGGAACCGTCAGGCCATCGCGACAGACAGGCATACCCATCATGTCGATGGACACATCTTCTTGGTTAAACTGCACGCCGCACTTACCGAGCGCCATGGCAACGCGGCCCCAGTTGCAATCGTGGCCGGCGATGCAGGTCTTAACGAGCAGCGAGTTGGCAACGGCACGGGCGGCGATATCGGCCTCCTCGTCGTTCACGGCGCCGGTAACGTTGACCGTAACGAGCTTGGATGCGCCCTCGCCATCGGCGGCGATATTGCGCGCCAGGCTCTCGCACACCTCGTGCACGGCAAATGCCAACTCGTCGAAGGCATCGGAGCCCTCGACGATAGGCTCGGCATCTGCGGCAGCGGCGCCGGAGGCAAGCATGATACAGGTGTCGTTGGTCGAGGTGTCGGAATCGACCGTTACCTTGTTAAAGGTCTGCTTGACGGTCGAGAGCAGCAGGGCATGAAGTGCCGCAGGCTCGACGGGGGCATCGGTGGTGATAACTGCGATCATGGTGGCCATGTTGGGCATGATCATGCCCGAGCCCTTGCACATTCCGCCTACCGTATAGACATTGCCCGCATGACCCGCGGCCTCACTGACGTAGGACACGGCGTACTCCTTGGAGTGCGTGTCGGTCGTCATGATGGCGCGAGCGGCATCGGCGCCACCGTGGGCTGAGAGCGCCTCGTAGGCAGCAGGAATGGCGGTCTCAAACGTGTCGATCGGCAGAATCTGGCCAATCACACCCGTGGAGGCAACCAGAATCTGCTGGGGCTCACAGCCGATAACCTGCGATGCGATGTTGCAGGTCTCGCGCGCGCAGGCAAGGCCGGTCTCGCCCGTGGCGGCGTTCGCGTTGCCGGAGTTGATTGAAACACCGGCGATGATACCGTAGCCCTTGTCCGCACCGCCCAGGTTGGCACGGCTCACCTGCACGGGCGCCGCGCAAAAGCGATTGGTGGTAAACACGCCGGCACCAGGACAGGGTTTATCGGGCACGACGAGCGCGTAATCCAGACGCTCGGGGTTCTTGCGGAACCCAGCGTGGATGCCTGCAGCCTTAAAACCAGCCGCAGCCGTAACGCCACCCTCGACGGCGCGAATCTTGATATCAATCAGGTCGGTATTCATCGTCTTTATGACTCCTTATATCAAACAAAAAACGGGCATCGGTTGGTGCGCCATGCCAGTCGTGATCATGAGACCAGCTTAAGAGTGGCGCCCCACTCGATGCCCGACTACCAAATCGTTAACAATCGAATGTGCTACACCGGGCACGCCACTGTGGGCAAGCCTCGTCGCTCGTCAAAACCAAAGACGATGTTGGCGCACTGGACCGCCTGGCCCGCAGCACCCTTGCACAGATTGTCGATGGCGCCCGTAGCCACCAGAACGCCCGCGCGCTTGTTGAGCGCGAGGCCGATCTGGGCGGCGTTGGTGCCAACGACTGAAGCGGTCTTGGGCTGCTGGCCGGCATCGAGTACACGCACGAAGGTGCGACCGGCGTAGAACTGCTTGTAATAGGCGACAACATCCTCAAGAGCCAGGGAGTCGATGGCCTGCGGCGTAAGCGGCATCGTCACCGTGGAGAGCAGACCACGCTTGAGCGGTGCCAGGTGCGGGGTAAAGACAATGCGATCGGTAAGACCCAGGATTTGCTCAATCTCGGGCGTGTGGCGATGTTTACCCACGCCGTAGGCCTCCAAGTTCTCGTCGGCGCCGCAAAAATGCGTACGAGCGTTGCAGGACTTGCCGGCACCCGTCACACCGCTGATGGCATCGACAATCACGGGACCGTTCTCGGCCACCCAGCCCGCACGCACGGCAGGAGCGGCAGCAAGGCTCGTTGCGGTGGGATAGCAGCCGGCGCAGGCGACCAGCACGGGTTTGCCGTCGGCATGATCGGATGCAGCGGTCTCCAAATCCTGGGAGAACAGCTCGGGCAGACCGAAGGCGCGGGTCTTGAGCAACTCGGGGCTCGTGTGCTCGGCGGCATACCAGGCCTCAAAGGTGGCCGGATCGCTCAGGCGATAGTCGGCCGAGAGGTCAATGCAGGAGACTCCCGCGGCAAGCAGGGCGGGCACCTGAGCCATGGCAGCCGTGTGCGGCACGGCAAGAAAAACCGCATCGCAGCTCTTGAGCTCGGGGACGTCATGCGTGGTGAAAACCAGATCGCTCACGCCAGCAAAGCTCGGGTACACCGCAGACAACGGCTGGCCGGCATCGGCGTTGGACGTAATGGCGACAAGTTCAAACTCGGGATGACCGAGCACGAGGCGAATGAGCTCGGCTCCGGCATATCCAGCCGCGCCGACGATTCCAACCTTCAAAGACATATCAGACTCCTTGTCTGCGATTTATGCACCGATGCGCATTTCGCAGCTGTCGTTATGAAGTGGGTTGAAACTTTAGCACCAAAAGATGCATTAACACGTAAATGGTTTACATATTCATGCATTGAAACATTCCCGACACATTCGCTTGAAGGAATTGACAAATGGAGCGGGCCCCGTATTGACCGGCACTCCTTACGGTGCCGGGCAACACGGGGCCCGCCCATGCGAAAACTAAGTTGTTAGGATGAGCCAGCTGGCTAGAGCTCGACCGGCACCCATTCGTCGTGATTGCAGATAAAAGCCTCGGGATCCTCGACGCTAAAGAAGACGAGCGTGGGGTCGTTAGGCCCCTCATAGTGCTCGCCCAGGCGCTCAAGATGCTTCCAACCGGCCTCGCGCATTTCACTCGAAGCCCGGTCTTCCAGCCCCGCACGCCCGCGCAGGATCAACCAACCATGGCCCGGCCACCAACTCGTGGCCTCAAAGCGCTGGTTTTGCAGAAGCTCTTGCCACACATCTTTGGTGCGCGCCGTCACAAACCACAGCTTGCCGTCCTGAATCTGCGCAAACGAAAACGGACGCACATGAGGCTGTCCGTCAACGCTCGTCGCCAAATACCATGCCGGCACCGACGTCAGATACTCCAACACCGTATTCAATCCGTCCACGTTTCCTCCTGTACTAGTTAGTTTGGGAACCTGGTTTGTGCGAGCTAGAGCTCCAGGCGCTCCTCGCTGCCGTCGATATCACAGAAGCGCGCGGCAATATTGCGGACCGAAAAGAAAGCAAGGCGGCCGTCGTTGGCACTCTCGTGTTCCTCGCCAATGCCCACCATGTGCTTAAAGCCCGCTTGACGCACCTTGTCGCTCGCAACTGCGTCGTCCTCAAGTGCGGCTTCGCCGGTCAATACGATCCAACATTCCCCCGGCTTCCAGCCCGAGAGCTCAAACTTGGGATTCGCGCTCAACTCCGCCCACACATCTTTGTCGCGCGACGTACAAAACCACAGTTTACCGTCATCGACCATGGCAAACGAAAACGGCCTCACGCGAGGCTGATGCCCGTCGGCCACATCGGTCGTGGCCAGATACCACGCCGGAATGCGCCTGAGATACGAACAGGCGCGCTCAAGCTGAGCCGTGCGGTCGTTGTCGGTCATAGGGACCCCTTTCTTGCGCTCGAATCGCGCCTAAACAAGTTGAAGGTTGATGACGATGACGCAGATGAGCAGCAACGCCGTCACCACCGCCGCCAACGCATCGCCGCGGCCAAACGTAAGCGCATGCAGGCGCGTGCGGCCCTGCTCGCCATGATAGCAGCGTGCATCCATGGCAGCAGACAGCGTCTCGGCATGGCGGAACACGCCGGTGAACAGTGGGATCGCCACACTGCCGAGCATGCGTACGCCACCGAGCGGACCGCCCGTCACGCGCGCACCGCGGCTTGCCTGTGCATCGGCCGTCTGCTTCATCTCGGTGGCAAACTGCGGCATAAAGCGTAGCGCGATACCCATGATCATGCCGAGCTCGTGCGCAGGAAGTCCCACACGCGCAAACGGCGCGAGCAGGCGCTCAAAGCCCGCGGTGAGGTCGAGCGTCGGCGTGGTGAGTGTAATGGCGCTCATACCGGCCATCATCAACGTCAGGCGGCACGCCATAAAGGCGGCAGAACGCAGTGAGCCCTCGCTTATCTGCAGAAAGCCGAGCTGCCACAGGATGCGCCCACTCTGATCGGTAAACAAGTTGAGCACCGCGACCACGACGACGATTGCCAGCAGCGGCGCCATCGACGACAGAACGCGACGAACCGGCACCCGAGACACGGCATAGGTCAGCACAACGAAAATTGCGACCGGGGCCAGTCCGCGGAAGCCACTGACCGTGAGCGTCGTGATCAGAAACACAAAGCCCAAGAGCAACTTGGTTCGCGGGTCCAGGCGGTGGATTGCACTATCGCCGGGATAGTAGCTACCAAACGAAAACGCCTCCATCAGCAGCCCTCCTCTCGCGCGACCGTCTTGGATTTAGCAATGTCCGAGACGTTAGAAGAACCGCCCGAGCGACCGATTAGCAGGTCCACCAACTCGTCTGCCAGCGACTCAACCGTATAGAGCCCGCCGCGACGCAGCGGCACGCCCGCCTCCGTAAGCGCCAGCGCCATACGCTGGGCGGCGGGAACGCCCAAGCCGATCGACTTGAGCTCATCGGCATGCGCAAACACCTGCGCGGGGGTTCCCTCGGCAAACACCGCACCTTCGTTCATTACGACGATACGGTCGCAGCAATTGGCCAGGTCATCCATGCTGTGCGAAACCATGACAACGGTCAGGCCCTCGCGATGGAGTCGACCGATGAGCCCTAGGAAATCCCTGCGCGCAGCCGGATCGAGCCCCGCCATGGGTTCATCGAGCACCAGGACTTCGGGCTCCATGGCGAGCACGCCGGCGAATGCCACACGCCGTTGCTGACCGCCCGAAAGCTCAAAGGGACTCTTGTCGCCGACCGTGGAAAGGTCGAGGCCCACGCGCGAGAGCGATGACTCGACACGACGGTCGACTTCATCTTGCGGCAAGCCAAGGTTGTGCGGACCAAACGCCACGTCCTGCGCCACGGTTTCGGCAAACAGCTGACGCTCAGGATATTGAAATACCACGCCGACCTTGGCCTTAACCGCGGCGGCGTCTTTCTTGTTTGACAGATCGAGCCCCAGCGCGCGAACGGATCCCTCCTGGGGGCGAATCAAACCGTTGAGATGCTGGACCAGCGTCGACTTACCCGAACCAGTATGACCTGCCAAGCCCAGGAACTCGCCGCGACGCACCATCAGCGATACATCGCGCAGTGCCCACGGGCTGCTTGGGTCGTTTCCCCAGAGAGCCTGTTTGTTCGATTTGCCCGCAGTGGCCGAGCGCTTGTGCCAGCGGTGGCGCTCGCGCGGACTGAGCGAATAACTGTACGAAACATGGGATAGTTCGATGACGGGCTCCGACGCGTTGTCCTCGTTGTCTACCGGAACAGTGCCGTCAGCGATTTCCAACTGGGATGCGGAAGACTGTCCCGCGGTGTCTGCCCCACTTCGCTCGGCATAAGCCTGCGCAATCTCGGCGACCATATCCGCCTCACGCACCTGTGCGCAAACGGGCACGCCCTTCGCACGAAGCGACCTGCCCAGACAGCACGACGCCGGCATATCCAGGTTGAGCTGCGCAAGTTCGTCTGCCCGCGTCAAGATTTCCTCGGGCTTACCGAGCATGGCAACGCGCCCCGCCCGAAACACCGCGACACGATCGGCCTCGGCGGCCTCTTCCATAAAGTGCGTAATCATCACGATGGTCATGCCGCGATCGTGCAACGCGCGGCAAGCCTTCATGAGGCCCTTGCGCCCACGCGGATCAAGCATCGAGGAAGCCTCATCCAAAATGAGAACGCGCGGCTCCATGGCGAGCACGCCGGCAAGCGCCACGCGCTGCTTTTGGCCACCCGAAAGCGCGTGGGTCTCGTGGCGCTCAAAGCCCACCAGGCCCACACCCTTCAGCGCCTCGCGTACGCGCTGCGCGATTTGCGCCGATGGCACGCCAAGGTTTTCGGGACCGAACGCAACGTCATCTTCGACAAGCGTTGCCACCAGCTGATCATCGGGATTCTGGAATACCATGCCCGCGGTCGAACGAATGTCGTAGACCAGCTCGGGATCGGACGCATCCATGCCGTTAATGCGCACCGTGCCCGCATCGGGCTGCAGCAGCGCATTCAGATGCTTGGCAAACGTCGACTTGCCCGACCCATTGCCACCGAGGATGCAGAAAAACTCCCCGTCCTCGATGTTCAGATCGACACCGTCGAGTGCCGACACGGCACCGTCATAGCTAAAGGAAACGCCCCGACACTCAATCATGCGCGGCCTTTGACCTGGTCCTTTTTAGGCGTGATGAGGTTGGAGACTGCTTTATACACCGCCAGTGTCAACACCGAGTTAAGCACGGTCTTGATAAGGTTGAACGGCAGCACGGCAGGAATCATGAGCGGGGCGATCACATCGACCGAGCCATACCAGAACCATACGCCAATGGTAAGGTTTGCGACCATAGACAACGCCGTAGCGGCAATAACGCCGAGCACCAGGCCAATCACGGCACCCTTATAGGTATGCATCTTCTGATAGACGATAGCCGCAGGCAGAATGTAGCCCAGCGTGGCAACCAGGTTCATAAGCGCGCCGACCCAGTCACCCGTGGTGAGCGCATGGATAACGATAGCCATAGCGGCAACAGCAGTGCCGGCGCCAGGACCATACGCAAACCCGCACACCATCGCCGGTACCAGCGACGGGTCATACGTCAAAAACGGCGCCGAAGGAAGGATGGGCAGCTGCACATACATAAACAGTGCTCCCAAGGCGCACATCAACGCCATGGTAACGAGCTGTTTGGTGCTCCACCTATTCGTGTTCTCAAAATGGATATGCTGCGACTGTTCAGACATAAGATCACCTGCCTCTTTCATCCGGACTCTAACCGTTGGTACTGGGATCTCACCAGTTCAGCCGGCATGCGAACCAACGCACGCACGGGTCGCGGACTCATCGGCTCGGTCACAGGCGTCTCGCCTGCGCCACGGCGTCCCTTTGACACCGCCCGATTTACCGCCAGTGGGGAATTTCACCCCGCCCTGAAACAGCAATTGCAAGTGTAGCACGGGCAGGTTTTCGCGCAAGTATGCCAAGGGTAATTTATGGCGGGGACCAGTTGCCGCAACAACCACATTCCCCACCCATCCCAAAGTAACGCGCCTTTCGCGGCAAAGCCGCGAAACAGCGACCGGGACACGTATCCCCATCAGCCACGATCTCCGCCCACGCCGACCTCAAGGCCGTAAACGCAGGGGATCCGGGGGCGTGACGGGGTTTCTCTCCGGAACATTCCGCAGGACGCAAAGAGGCTCCGCAGCGCGAAGCGCGATGCGGAGCCTCTTTGCATGTCCGAGGACGTTCCGGAGAGAAACCCCGTCACGCCCCCGGATCCCCGGTGGGAGTTCTAGACCTTGTCGGCCTTAGTACATACCGCCGCCCTGCTGACCAGCGGTAGCAGCAGCGATAGCATCCTCAAGCTGAGTGTTTTTGGGCACATCGGAGACGGTGGCCTCGGTGATGAGGATCAGGCTGGCGACAGAAGCAGCGTTCTGCAGGGTGACGCGGCTGACCTTGACGGGGTCGAGGACGCCCATCTCGATCATGTCGCCCCACTCGCCGTTGGCAGAGTTGAGACCCTGGCCGGCGGGCAGCTCGGCAACCTTGTCGACCACGACAGCACCCTCAAAGCCAGCGTTCTTGGCGATGGTAGCGACCGGAGCGGTCAGAGCCTTCTTGACGATGTCGACGCCGATCTTCTCCTCGGGGTCGTCGATCTCGACAGCATCGAGCGCAGGCGCAGCGTCCATGAAGGCGACGCCGCCACCGGCGACAATGCCCTCCTCGACAGCGGCGCGGGTTGCCTGCAGGGCGTCCTCGACGCGGTGCTTGATCTCCTTGAGCTCGGACTCGGTAGCAGCGCCGACCTTGATGACGGCAACGCCACCGGAGAGCTTGGCCAGGCGCTCCTGGAGCTTCTCACGGTCGAAGTCAGAGGTGGTGTTCTCCATCTCGCCCTTGATCTGAGCGATGCGGGCGTCGATGGCCTCCTTGGAGCCAGCGCCGCCGACGACGACGGTGTTGTCCTTGGAGATGGTGACGGACTTAGCGGTACCGAGCATATCGGCGGTGATGTCAGCGACCTTCACGCCAAGCTCGTCCAGAGCAGCCTGACCACCGGTGAGGACGGCGATGTCCTCGAGGATGCGCTTGCGGCGATCGCCGTAGCCCGGAGCCTTGACGGCGCAGACGTTGAGGGCGCCACGGATCTTGTTGAGAACCAGGGTCGGCAGAGCCTCGCCGTCGATGTCCTCAGCGATGATGAGCAGGCCACGGCCGGCGCGCTGGACAGCCTCGAGAACAGGCATGATGTCCTGAACGTTGGAGATCTTCTGGTCGGTGATGAGGATGTACGGATCCTTCATCACGGCCTCCATGCGGTCGTTGTCCGTGACGAAATAGGCGGAGACATAGCCCTTGTCGAACTGCATACCCTCGACGGTGTCGATGGTAATGTCGAACGTCTGGGAATCCTCGACGGTGATGACGCCGTCCTTGCCCACGACCTCCATGGCCTCGGCGATCTTTTCGCCAACCTTGGGGTCACCAGCGGAGATGGTGCCGACGGAAGCGATCTGCTCCTTGGTCTCGACCGGCTTGGCCTGCTTCTTCATCTCGGCGACGGCAGCATTAACGGCCTTGTCGATGCCGCGACGGATGGCCAGCGGGTTGGCGCCGGCGGCGACGTTGCGCAGACCGTCGTTGACGATAGCCTGAGCGAGCAGGGTTGCGGTGGTGGTGCCGTCACCCACGGTGTCGTTGGTCTTGGTGGCGACCTCCTTCACCAGCTGAGCGCCCATGTTCTCGATGTTGTCCTCGAGCTCGATCTCCTTAGCGACGGAAACGCCATCGTTGGTGATGGTCGGGGCACCAAACGAGCGCTGCAGAGCGACGTAACGGCCCTTGGGGCCCATGGTGACGGTAACGGCGTCGGCCAGAGTGTTGACGCCCTTTGCGAGCTTGGCACGGGCATCGGTGTTGAACGTAATGTTCTTTGCCATGGTAGGTAATCCTCCAAAAGAAATGTGACTCGCGTCGCCGCTTCCGAGTCCTATGCGGCGGACGCGTTCAAAGACGAATCAGAGATTCTGACGAGACTAGGCCTCGACGACGGCGTAGATGTCGTCGGCGCGCATCAGCAGATACTTCTCGCCGTCGACCTTGACCTCGTTGCCACCGAACTTACCGTAGATGACAACGTCGCCGACCTGAACGTCCATGGGGATGCGCTCGCCCTTGTCGTTGACCTTACCGGCGCCAACAGCAACGATGGTGCCGCGCTGCGGCTTCTCCTGAGCGTTGCTGGCGATGTACAGACCAGAGGCGGTCTTCTGCTCGGCCTCGTCGGGCTTGACCAGGACGCGATCTGCAAGCGGCTTCAAAGACGACATGCTTGTTTCCTCCTTTGTGGGCCGCGCGGTCATGCCGCGCGGGTTAACCCTTTTTGTTTGCGTACGCGTTGAATGGTACCCACGAATGGCGGGTTATAAAACACAGAGTCAAAAAATCTTATTTTTTGGCACTTAGATTTTCTGAATGCCGGGGGATAACTTAGCAGTGGCTCCCGTGTGGCTCCGGAGGGGCGGGGCATAAGGTTTCCTGCTCGGGCAGTCCTGCTCGCACGAAGGCCACATTAAGTGGCCTTCGGCTCGTGCGGAACTCGCGATAAACCTTATGCCCCGCCCCTCCGGAGCCACACGGGAGGCAGGTTAACTAATTCGAGCCCGGCATTCAGAAAAGTCAGTACAGCAAAATGGCGATGCGGATGGAATGCACAAGATAGGAGCACGTTGTTGGGACGCGCTCTTTTAAGTTGCGGTGGAATAGTTCCTGTTTTTGGGCTTGAAGGCCGATTTTAGGGACTATTTCACCGCAACTGAGGGGTGGGATGTGGGGTTAGCGCTCGTAGATTAAGTTACCTGCCAGGTAGGTGGCCTGAACCTTGGTAGCCTGGAGCTCTTGTGGGTCAACGGTGAGCGGGTTTTGATCCAGGACTACCAGGTCGGCGTATTTGCCGGGCTCCAGGCTGCCGAGGTTTTGCTCGTCGCCTGCCGCGTAGGCGCTGCCCAGGGTGTAGTTGCGCAGAGCCGTAGCCGCGTCGATGCGCTCGCTAGGGAGCCAGCCGCCCTCAGGCCAGTGACTGCGAGGGTCTTGGCGCGTGATGGCCGTGTAGAGCACGTTCATGCTGGTAACGGCTGTGATGGGGCTATCGGTACCGAAAGCTTGGCGGATGCCGCGGTGCTTAAAGGTCGCAAACGGCCACATGATGCGGCTGCGCTCCAGGCCCAGATCGCGCTCCGGGCCACCCGGGTCAAGCGTGATGTGGCAAGGCTGGCTCGAGGCAATGATATTGAGCTTGCGCAGACGATCGATGTCCTGAGGCAGCAAATTCTCCAGATGCTCGAGCGTGTTATGACCGTGCGGGGGCAGACCGTAGAGCTCTGCCGCCTCCTCAAAGATATCGAGCGCAGCATGGATGGCACCGTCGCCGATAACGTGGATGCGCACGGTGTGGCCGCGCTCGGCTGCCGCCAGAACCAACTTGCGCATGCGCTCGACAGGAACCGTCAGGCGACCCTGGTCGCCCGGGAAGCGCGGGTTGGTATAGGGTTCAGTGAGGTATGCGGTATGCTCGCTCGACACGCCGTCGAAGAACTGTTTAAAGCCTGGCGCCGAGAGCAGCGCGTTGTTCGCGTAGCGGGTCTGGAGTTCTTCCAAGCGCGATTGGTCATCCAGCAACGTGGGGAACAGGTGAGCGCGAATGCCCGGCTTGCCGGCGGCCTGCAGCTTGTCGTAAACATCGTCGCGAATAAAGTCGCCGCCCGGCATGGGCATGAGCGACATATCGCAGATCGAGGTGATGCCTTGCTCGGCCATACGCTTCATCTGGTCGGCGTAAGCGCTCGCGATGCGGTCCTCGCCCAGCCACTCCAGGCAGCGCGGCAGCAGCTGCATAGCAGCCGCCTCGTGGACAATACCCGTAAGCTCACCGTTCGAGTCCTTGTCGTAACTGCCACCCGCCGGAGGCTCGCTGTCGCGCGTCACGCCGAGGGCTTCGAGTGCGCGGCTGTTGAGCCACAGGGTATGCCCATTGCCCGAATACATAACACAGGGGCGATCGGGGAAGGCGGCGTCGACGGAGGCCTTGGTAGGGTGCTCGGGCGGATCCCAGCGGTAATCGCGCCAGCCCTGGGTCACGATCCAGGCGTCATCGGGCAAGCCCTGGGAAAACTCGCGTGCATGCTGCACCAATGCCGCCTCGGATGTGCCCATATCCATGAGCATGTACGGCGAGGAGGCAACCGAAGTATGGAAGAAATGCAGGTGCGCATCGTGGAAACCGGGGCAGATGAATTGCTCGCCATAGTCGACAACCGGCACGGCGGCAGGGGCGGCGGCAATCACGTCATCGGGCGCACCGACCGCGACGATGCGATCGCCTGCAATGGCAATCGCCAGCTCGCGGGCGGCATCGATGCCGTCTTGCGCGGTAAAAACGTTCTTGGAGCGGATAATCCGATCGATATGCTGCATGAGCATCCCCATCTCTGGTAGGAAATTCAACAACCCCGAGTGTACTCCCCCGCCCTTGCAACAAAGCCCCAAGCGGCAAATGGCAACTTTACCAGCCCTAGCGGCAGGTGGCATACTTGGATGAGCCTGTATGATTTTGCGATCGACCCAGCAAGGAGCAAATCGACCATGACGAAGACCAAGGCACAGCAGATTATGGCGGCAACCGAGGTTCGCGCGGCAGACGACGTCACCACGGCCATCCGAGATATCGCCGCCGAGTTTGAGCCCTATATCATCAAGCAGCGCCGGCACTTCCATAAGCACCCGGAGCTGAGCCTTGCCGAGGAGCGCACGACCTCCGACATCGCCAACCAGCTCGACGCCATGAATATCCCCTACGAGCGTCCGCTCAAGACCGGCTTGGTGGCAACGCTTCGCGGCACCGCGCCCGACGCCTATCGCGAGGACGGCACGCCGCGCCGCCGTATCCTGCTGCGCGCCGATATCGACGCCCTGCCTGTCACCGAGCAGACCGGCGAGGAGTTCGCCAGCGTCAACGAGGGCTGCATGCACGCCTGCGGTCACGACTGCCATATCGCCATGATGCTCGGCACGCTGCAAATCCTGCGCCATATGACCGACGACATCCACGGCGAGATCCGCATCGTCTTCCAGCCCAGTGAGGAAAACGGCCAGGGCGCAAAACTCATGATCGGCACGGGTGTGCTCGACGGCGTCGACGGCGCCTACGCCGCGCACATTTGGAGCGAGGTCGATGCCGGCACCGTGAGCTGCGAGCCCGGCCCGCGCATGGCCAATACCGACTGGTTCCGCATCGGCGTTCGCGGTACCTCATGCCACGGCGCCATGCCCCAGCGCGGCCACGACGCCGTTATGGTGGCGGCAGAGATTGTCAACGCCCTGCAGACCATCGTCTCACGCGAAATCAGCCCCTACGAGCCTGCTGTCATCACTGTCGGCGAGCTGCACGGCGGCACCGCACGCAACGTTATCGCCGGCACCGCCTACCTCGCCGGCACGGTGCGTACCTATGGCGATTCGACGCACGAGGAAATGCCCGAGCTCATGCGCCGCATCGTGGAGCATACTGCGGCGGCCCTGGGCGCCGAGGCCGAACTTACCGACTACACCATCGCCAACTATAAGGTCGAAAACGACGCCGCCTCGAGCGAGCGTTGTCGTCAGGCCGTGGTCAAGTGCCTGGGTGCGGCCGGCGAAGGCCATTACCGTGGCACGCTTTCGGGCGAGGACTTCTCGGAGTATCTGCGCCGCGTACCGGGCGTGC
>CABUQI010000002.1 GCA_902493545.1 uncultured Collinsella sp.
CAGGGAGTGCCCCTCCGCGCGCAGCGCCCTCACCGCCTCGGCCGCCGCCCTGGTCAGAGCCCGTCCCGCTCGACCAGGGCGCGCAATTTTTTTTAGGTAGGCGACCTCGGCCTCGAGCCTGCGGCAGCGCTCCTCGAGCTCCTGCTCGCGGGTGCGGGCCCGGGGTTTCGACCTCGACCATGGCGTCGGCCTTCGCCATCCCGCCGTCGACCACGGCCGACGCCGCGGCGACCCTCTGCTCGAATGTGTAACTGGATTGTTTCCCGCCCATGGACAGCAGCGCCTCGCTTCCGAACGCCCGGTATACCCACTGCCATTCTCTCACGGTCTCGCGGGGGACGGACAGGGCCTCGGCCGCCGGCTTGCAGCCGACGCCGGCGTCGAAGAGCTCGACGGCCCGCCTCCTGGACTCCAGGTCGTGCTTCACCCTGAGGTCTATACTCATGGAAAACCTCCCATTTCCCGATGTCCAAGAAATGGGAGGCAGTTCACAGGCACCTTTGCGGTGGCTACCACAAACGTCTCGATCTGTAACAGTAACTCGGCAAAATCGACCCTAGATGTTACAGATCGAGACAAACGACCGATATCGACCTAAATAATCTCAATCTGTAACATCTAGCCCGTTTTCGGCCTTACAACTGTTACAGATCAAGACAAACAAACGAAACAAGCCACCGCAAGGGTACCTTTGTAGTGGTTTGGGGTCGCGCTACTCACCGAGCATGTCCTGGAGCTTGGCTGCCACGGCGTGGCCCAGGCTCTCGTGACTTTCGGGCATCATATGCAGGTAGTCGATATCGCCCGGCTCGGCAAAATCGGCGGCATTCAAAAAGTCGCAGCCAAACTGCTCGGCCACGTGCGCATAGTACTCGCCAAAATGCTCAGATGCCTCAACGGAATGCTTGTCAAAGTCGGTCATATACACATCGGCGATCTGCGGCTTGATCTTGATAGGAGCCATCAGCAGAATGCGCGGACAAGGCGCGGCATCGGTCCACGGAAACGCATGGACGGCGCGAATCAGCGCCATGGCGCCACGGGCGATATCGGAAGCCGTCACGTTAAAGACCGTCTTGCAGTCGTTGGTGCCCAGCATGATCACAATGGCATCCAGCGGCTTATGGGCCTCGAGCAGCATCGGAAGCGCGCGAATACCGTTGAGGTTAGTGTCCAGATGGCACATATCGTCGCGCACCGTCGTGCGGCCGTTGAGCCCCTCCTCAATCACATGCCAGCCCTCGCCCAGGTCACGCTGTGCCACGCCGCACCAGCGCACATCCTGCGCATAGCGCACCGCGGTGCCATCGCGCATACCAGCCGGATCATAGCCATAGGTGTTGCTATCACCAAAGCACAGAACGTTTTTCATCGTAAGCCCTTCCTTTAGTAAAAAGCCGACGGGAGTAGCCCTCCCGCCGGCTCGACCTATCTGTCGGCACGTACCGATTACAGGTACCTGCGCCAATCGTCATCGTCCTCATCGTCCTCGGCGGCAGTCTGGGCCTGCTCGGCGGCGCGAGCAGCCGCAGCGCGTGCGGCAACCTGGGCATAGGACTCCTCGTTACGCTCGGGGAAGCTTGCCAGCACGTGCTCGAACTTGGCGAAGTCCTCATCCCAGCGCGTAGAAGGCACGGCAAAGAACACCTGCTTGACCTTAAAGTCGCCCGATGCGAGCTCCTCGCGGAAGAGCTCTGCCACGGCCTCGGCGTCAAAGCCGTTGTTGTCGCAGCCCCAAGCACCCAGTACGAGCTTCTCGCGACCCAGCTCGTCGCAGATGGCAAGCACAAAGCGGATGCGATCGCGCAGAGCGTCGAGTAAGGCATCGTCGCTCACGCGATACTCCTGGCGAGCACGCTTGGCGTTGGGCGCGGCGGCCACGATTACGTCGGCATACGCATGTACATGGTTGCGGTCGAAGCGCACGGCGGGAACCACCAGCGCACGATTACGGTACAGCTCGCAGTTGATGTTGCGGCGGCGGTTCTCGCCGTACCACTTGCGTTGCTTGTCGAGCACGTTGTACAGGTACGAATCGGCGCAGAGCGTCGCCTCCTGGCCCAGGTAGCCCTGGATGTAGCCACCGCCAGGGTTGGTGAACGAGGCAAAGGCAAGCACGGCCATATCGCAGAACTGCGCATAGCCGCGGCCGTTATCGAGGATTGCCTGCGTAGCGGAGGCATCAAGCACAGTGACCTCGGGCAGGACCGGAGCAGCTTCCTCCGCGGGCGCGGACTCAGCCTCGTCGGCCGACTCGATGAACTCGGGTGCCACCTCGGACTCGACCGCAGTCTCCACCTCGGCAGCCTTTACCTCGGCAGCGTCAGCCTCCACAACCTCCGCAGCCTGCTCCTCAGCAACCGCCGCCTTCTGGGCCTTGGCCTTCATCGCCGCGACAAAACCGGCAGGCATACCATCGAACTCGCGCACGCCGGCAAGCGAACGCTCGATGTCCTTGGCGCAGGCCTCGGACACAGCCGCCACATGGCGCTCGGCGGCCTTGGCACGCGCCTCGCGCTTGGGATTGGGCTGACCCGCTCGGTTAGACCTGCGGTTACGGTTCCTGTTGTCGACATCTGCCATACGTGGCCACCTTTCCTGTCGCTGCCGCTATCGGCTTTTTCCCATCCATGATACCCCGCCGCGCACAAAAAAGACGGCCCCGAAGGACCGCCTTTCGTATCGTTTTACCGTGTCCGGCAGGAAGCGTCGCAACGCCGCGCTAGTCGCGACGGCCGAGAATGTTCAGGATGCGCAGGAACACGTTGATAATGTCCACGAACAGGTTGGACGCCATGAGCACGGCGTTGGGCAGCGTGGGCGGCACCGTCGTGGCAACATAGGTGTCGTAGCCAATAAACCCGGCGAACACCACGATCACGATCAGATCGGTGATGGACTGCGAGACGCCCATGAACATCAGCACGATCTCGACCAGAATCGTGGCGAGCAGAATGCCAAAGCCGATGCCATATACGCGCTGGAAAAACTTGGGGAACGTCACGCCCAAGGCACCAAAGACAAAGGTGATGGCGGCCGTGGCGATAAAGGCAGTGTTGATAGTGGGCAGGTCATAGTTGGCAAGGCCAAACGACGCGGTCAGGCCAAAGGTGCTCGCAAAGATCACGTAACCCACGAGCGACAGGCCCACGGACTGCTTGCCCGCAGCAGCCGACATCATGACGATACCGACAATAGTCAGGATAAACGAGCCAAAGACCAGCGGCAAAGCGGCGCCGCTCATCATCATGCGGGCAAACGCCATGGTGCTCGTAAAGTAAGCACCGGCGCCCATGGCGCAAAAGCCCAAGAAGATGAGAGCAGACATGGCGAGATTGTACGCGCGCGGCGACATCTCCTTGGCGCGACTTGCGCCGGTCTCGATGGGGCCGTTCTGATAGCCCTGGATATCGTTCATACTTCGTCCTTTCAAAAAGCGCACGACAGCGCCGTAGGTGACAAGATTCCTGCCATTGTACCCGAATGCCGCACGTCCTTACCTACGGCGCTCGCCCTCAAGCGTACGATCAAAGGCCCAGACCCACCAACGCATCACGTGCGCCTGCGAGCCGTCCGCCCGCTCGCGCGTCTGGTCCTCCAGATACAACTCGGTCGCGTGCCCACCAAAACGCACCTTATATGTTGCCGTACGGATGCCGTGGACCATCAGGCCAAACCCAGTGGTCGAGATAATTTCGTCGATCGTAAAACAACGGCCGTCGACCCAGCAGACGGTGACCGGCACGACCTGTCCGCCCGCGAGGATGCGAGCCACGACGTCCACATACTGCTTGTGCACGCGCCGAGTTTTGCCGTCTGTCTGTCGATATTCCATGCCCCCTATTATCGAACGCATGTTTGCATGTTGTAAAGCGAACAGACTGTGGTTTTGGAGTGTCGTAGCAATCGCACGTGTCCGCATGGCGTGTTAGCAAAAAGAACACCCGCGGTCAACAGGGCTAATATTCAATTTTAGTGCCAAAAAGTTCACTTCTCCCATCAGAACTCGGTAAAGAAACCCGCAGGAGGTGATACGATTTATCATGTTTTTGTAACGTGCCTGCAAACTTCGAGAAAGCCCATATATGGACGTAACGTTCTCAACCTTCCTCGGCCAAATTGTGTCGAACCCAGTCCTTGCCGTCACCGTGATCCTCGCGTTGGGCGCCATCTTCGTCAATGGATGGACCGACGCGCCCAACGCCATCGCGACCTGCGTCACTACGCGTTGCATGCCCGCCCGCGCCGCCATTCTCATGAGCGCCGCATTCAACTTCCTCGGCGTGCTCATCATGACGCACTTTAACGCGAGCGTCGCCAACACCATCTCACATATCGTCGACTTTGGCGGAAACAGCACCATGGCGCTCGCCTGCCTGTGCGCGGCGCTGTTCTCCATCGTCGTCTACGGCGCCACGGCGTCGCGTTTTGGCATCCCCACCTCGCAAAGCCACAGCCTTATCGCCGGCCTGACCGGTGCCGCCATCGCCCTCGGCGGCGCGAACAGCGTCAACGTCCACGAGTGGATGAAGGTCATCTACGGCCTGGCGCTCTCCATCGGCCTGGGCTTTGTTATGGGCTGGGTCCTGTGCAAGCTCGTCTCGATTCTTTTCGCCGCCGCCAACAGGCGACGTGCCAATGTCTTCTTTAAATACGCTCAGATCGCGAGCGCTGCGGCCATGAGCTTTATGCACGGCGCGCAGGATGGACAGAAGTTCATCGGCGTGCTCTTTTTAGGTGTCGCCTTCGCCAACGGCCAGACGAGCGTCGGCGATGCCGGCATCCCCATCTGGATTATGCTGCTGTGCTCGGCCACCATGGGCATCGGCACCAGCGTGGGCGGCGAGCGCATCATCAAGTCCGTCGGCCAGAGCATGGTCAAGCTCGAGAAGTATCAGGGATTCTCCGCCGACCTCGCGGGCGCCGCGAATCTGCTGCTTGCCACCCTTACCGGTATCCCCGTGTCCTCCACCCACATCAAGACCTGCGCCATCATGGGCGTCGGTGCCGTCAAGCGCCTTTCGGCCATCAACTTCGGCGTGGTCAAGGACATGATGTTCACCTGGTTCTTCACCTTCCCCGCCTGCGGACTCATCAGCTTTGTCATGGCCAAGCTGTTCATGATGTTCATCTAGTCAAACCGAACGTCCATCCGGACCGTAATACTTCGCCCACCCGTCTTCGCCTCGAAAGGACCCACCCATGGCAAAGAAACCCGATTCGTTCTACTTTGACAACTACGTTGCCTGCGCCGACCTAGCCGTCCAGGCTGCAGAGTTGCTCACCAAGATTTTCGAGAACTTCGATCCCGCGAAGATTCACGATATGCTCGACAAGATGCACGCGATCGAGCATGCGGCCGACAAGAAGCATCATGAGCTTGAAGACGCCCTGCTCACGGCCTTTATCACCCCGCTTGAGCGCGAGGATCTGGACCTGATGAGCTGCTCGCTCGACACCGTGCTCGACCGTATCGAGGGCGTCGTGCAGCGCGTCTACTTCACCAACATCCAGAGCATCCATCCCGATGCCATCGTGATCGCCCACAAGGTGACCGATGCCTGCCGCGCCATGAAGGACCTGATGGTCGAGCTTCCCAATTACCGCAAGTCCAAGACCCTGCGCGAACTCGTCATCCAGATCAACACGATCGAGTCCGAGGCCGACGAGCTCTACATCAACGCTATGCGCAACCTGCATGTCAACGGCAAGGATCCGCTCGAGGTCATCGCCTGGCGTGACGTCTACGCCTTCCTGGAGTACTGCGCCGACTGCTGTGAAAATGTGGCCGATGTCGTGGATTCGATTGTCATGAAGAACAGTTAATTGGGGGTACGTGTCCCGGCGGTCGCGGGCCCGACCACTAATAACCTTTTTCACTCCGGCTGCAAGCAGAGTCGTTCAAAAGGGCATTAGTGGTCGGGCCCGCTCCCTTACGTACCACCATTGGAAACTTTGGCTGATACTTTGAAAGCGATGGGGCTTTTGTTGGCAGGGCCTTGGGGCCCGATTGGAAACTTTGGGACCGCCTTAAACGTTTGGCTGAATGTTGCTTTGGGTACCCTTTTGCTTAGTTTTGGGTTGTTTTATTAGCTTTGGAGGCTCGTATGGGGTATTTGGATTTGGCTCGGACTCGGTATTCTTGTCGTTCTTTTGAGGATCGGCCTGTTGAGCAGTCGGTGGTGGATGCCATTGTTGAGGCGGGGCGCATTGCTCCTTCTGCTTGTAATAATCATCCAACCCGTGTGATGGTGCTTGATACTCCGGAGTTGTTGGAAAAGGCTGCTGCTTGTCAGCCGCGCTTTGCTCGTGAGGGGTCTATCTTTGGGGCTCCGCTTATCTTTCTTATTTGCAGCGTTACTGACGATGCTTGGGTGCGCCCTTATGACCAGATGAACTCCAGTGCCATCGACACCTCGATTGTTTGCGATCAGATGATGATGGAGGCCGAGGAGCAGGGCCTGGGTACGTGCTGGGTGTGCCATTTTAAGCCCGAGGTGGCCTGTGAGCAGTTCTGCCTGCCCGAGGGCATCTATCCCTATCACATGCTCGTCTGCGGCTATCCTGCCGACCATATCGCCGATCCCGAGCATCGCGAGGCCCGCACCATTCCCCTCCCCGACTTCCTCCTCAAGTAGATTTTTGGGACAGGCCTTAAAATCCACCTTTGACCACGCGCCCTTCGCCGAGTCCTGTGCCCTCAAACGCAGGACTCGGCGTTTTGTTTTGCAGACTGCATGCAGCCACAAAAAAGGACCCGCAAGCTGCGGGCCCTTTCTAGGCGCTACATGATAGCTGGATGTTAGTCCAGGTCGTCGGCGGCGAAGTTGTCGATCGGTGCGAAGGGATCGGCAACGGGGATAACCGGCTCGGCGACGGGCAGCGGCTCGGCAGCAGGAACGGTCACAGCCGGAGAAGCGGCGGAACCGACCGGCGTGGAAGCCATGAGATCGGACGGGAAGGAGTTCTGAGCATCGTCCATGAAGTGCTGGATGAGCTTGAGGTACTCGGCCTTAAACTCCTCACGGGAAGCCTTAAGACGGTCGATCTCCTCAAGCTCGGCCTGCTTCTCGGTCAGGGCCTGGCGGATGACCTCGCGGGCCTTGGCGTCGGCCTCGTTGCGGATGCGGTCAGCGTTCTCGTTGGCGTCGTTGACGATGCCCTCGGCGGTCTGCTGGGCAGCAATCAGGGCAGCGGAAATCTGGCGCTCCTGAGCGGAGAAGTCGGGTGCGGGAGCGGCCACAGGGGCGGCGGGAACGGCCTGCGCAGCAGCATCCTGAGCCTGAGCAAGCTGGGCCTGCGTGTCGGCGAGCTGCTGCTCGGTGGCGGTCAGACGACCCTTAAGATCGACGATCTTGGCGAGCATGGCGTCGACCTCAGAGGACAGGGTCTCCAGGAAGACGTCGACCTCGGCGGGATCGTAGCCGCGCTTGGCCTCAGAGAAGGTCTGAGCCTGAATGTCAGCAGGGGTAATAGCCATAACAAGTTCTCCTTTATCTTCGCCTTGGCGCCGTGCGCCCGACGTGAGTTACTAAGCCAGTTTTATATGAGTATACCTATAAGAAGTTGCAGAACCAGCTTCTGCACCAACTGCAACGCAATAATCGCAACGACCGGTGAAAAATCGACGCCGCCCATGGGCGGGATAAACCGGCGGAACAAATTGAGCCACGGGCCGCACACGCTATCGAGAACAGCGGCGATATCCTGTAGCAATCCACCCTGCTTCATGGGAATCCACGTCATAAGGCAGTAGACCACGATGAGCGTGGAGTAAAAGTTGAACAGCGTATTGACCAGCTGGACAATGGTGTAGATGTTGATGAGAATCTCCTCGTCTTGTCTTTACTTAAGGTAGCCGTCGGCACGGAGCTTTTTGAGGTCTGAATCCTTGACCTCGCAACCGGCGGGCAGCACCATAAACACGCGATCGCCCACCTCTTTGACTGTGGCGCCCAGGCCGCAGGCAAAGCCGTAAGAGAAGTCCAGGACGCGCTTGGCGACCTCGGTACGAACGCCCACAAAAATCAGCGCGACAGGCTGCTTGGTACGCACGCGGCGCACGACGGTCTCCACGTCGTCATAGCTCTCGGGGCGCAGGACATAGGCCGGCAGCTGCGGCGTAGCGTTGATGATGTTGCTCGCATACGCCGAGGCATCGCTCGGTGAGGGAGCAGGTGCGGGGGCAGCAGCGCGGGCACGCGTGCTCTCGGCGTAGCTCGACGGCGTGTCGTAGGCACCGGGACGATAACCGCCCGCAACCGTCTCCTGCGAGCGCGACGGCGGGTTGTAGGTCGTAGCGTGGCGAGAATCGTCGCCGACCAGCTGACCGGAGCGCGTGTACACGGCCACCGACTCGGCCTCGCCGCGGCGCGTCTGACCCAACAGGCCGTTGCTCGGCTCATCCTGGGTGTAGAAGCCCTCGCCCGAGGCACCGCTGTAACCGTTGTTCTGGTAGCCATCGTCATAGCCGTCATCGTAGCCGTAGTCGTGGTCCTGACCATAACCCTGGTCGTAACCCTGCTGGCCGCCCAGGTGCATCTTATTTTTAATCTCGTCAAGGAAGCCCATGGTTGTGTCCTCTCGCGGTTTAGTGCAGGCGCTCCGATAATCAGTGCGCACTTCAGAGCCTTATTTTACTGCAAACTCCGGGCTAAATACTACCCTGCCCAGGCGAACGAGCGTAGAGCCTTCCTCAAGGGCAGGCTCAAAGTCCTCGCTCATGCCGCAGGAAAGTTCGGGCAGGCTCAGGTCGGAGTGCGTCGCCTCAAGCTCATCCCTTAGCTCGCGAAGTCCGGCAAAAGTGCGGCGCGCCACATCCTTATTCCCCCGGGGTGCCATAGTCATAAGGCCCTGCACACAAATTCCCTCAAGCTCTGCAAGCTCACTTGCGGCAGCGCGAACCTCGTCGGGCGAAAAGCCGCCCTTGGACTCCTCGCCGCTCACATTAACCTCGAGCAGCACGCGCTGGGGGCCGGAGAGCTCGCCCGCCTCAATCTTGCGGACCGCACGGCTCGAGATGGCCTGAGCCAAATGCAGCGAGCTTACCGAATGAATCAGCTCGGCCGAGCCCAGAACCGCATTGATCTTGTTGGTCTGCAGGTTGCCGATCATATCGAAGCGCACCTCGGGTAGCTCCGGATGCTCTACGAGGCCCGCAAGCTTGCGAACGAGCTCCTGCGGGCGGTTCTCGGCAAAATGGCGATACCCCGCCTGAATAGCGGCAACGGTCTCATCAACGCCAACAGTCTTGGAGACGGCAATCAGGCGCGCGGCATCGTGGGGACGGCCCGCGCGATCGAGTGCTGCATAAAAACGTTCGAGAATCTGCTCGCGGCGAGCGCGTATCAAGTCCAAATAGTTATCCATTGCCAATCGCCTCCGCAGACAGCCAAACAAGTAGTCCCATGCTAACGCAAGAGCGCGGCCTCGCATGTGCAAGGCCGCGCTCACTTAGGTATTTACAATCTTTCGACGAACGGGGCCGCCCTACTCCTCGTCGTCCTCGGCGTCGTCCTCGTCCTCGAGGTGCTCGAGCAGGTAGCGGAGACCCTCGCTCACCTCGTTAGCGGGCACTTTGGCAACATAGTGTGCATCGACGGCAGGCCTCATGATGACACCCTCGCCCGAAGGCACGCGCATGCTCTCAAGCTCATCCTCGTCCGTACGGGCGATATCGCCGGCAGTCAAACGCTGTCCGGTCAAAAGGAAGGTCAGACGGCAGGCGGCATCGATCGAAATCGAGGCGATACGATCGAGGTAGCGCGAAACCATGATGGCGCGGCGCAGGTCGTCATAGTTGCTGTCGTCGTCCATAAAATCGCCCGTGTCCATGCGGTTAAAGGTGCGGAAGAACTTCTCGTACGCCGCATGCACCGGCTCGTCCTCGCCGGCCAGGTTGCAGATGATGGACATGTCGTTGGTGACGAGCGCAGAAAGTGACGAACCCAGCACCTGGTAAACAGCCTCGGCCTCGGCCTCGACCGTAGCGACGAGTTCCTGGGGCAGCGAGATGTCGGCCTTGACCATGTGACGCGTGGCGCGGCAGATCTGGCGAACCTTATCGGTCATGCGCTGCAGGTTAAAGTCGACGTAGATGATCGTCTGCAGCAAGCGGAAGTCGGAGGCGACCGGCGACTGCGTAGCGATCAGGTTGTAGCACACGGCCTCCAAGTTGGCGCAGCGCGCGTCAATCGAAAGCGTGCGCTTCTTGGTCTTGGTGGCGAGCTTGCGATCGTCGGTCACATAGGCCTTCACGGCGTCGTGAAGCGCCAGGTCTACAGCCTCGTAGATGCTCAGCATCTCGTGACGGGCTTCGATGAGCTGACGGGAAAACAGTTTGCGCATGGTTCACTCCAATCAGTTGGGTGCGGTCATGCCGCCCGCACAGTGAATACGCACCGGACCAGGTCCGATCGGCTTGGGACTAGTCGCACCGATCAGCCAAAGCGGCCGGTGATATAGTCTTCCGTCCGTGAATCCACCGGGCTGGTGAAGATCGCGTCGGTTTGACCATACTCGATGAGCGTGGCGGGCTCGCCGGCAACTTCCTGCAAGAAAAATGCGGTGTAGTCGCTAATACGAGCGGCCTGCTGCATAGAATGCGTGACGATGATGATCGTCATCTCGGGCGCCAGCTCGGCCATCAGATCCTCGACCTTGGAGACGGACGTGGGGTCGATGGCGGAGCAGGGCTCGTCCATCAGAAGGACATCGGGCTGCACCGCAAGCACACGCGCAATGCACAGACGCTGCTGCTGACCGCCCGAGAGCGCCAAACCGTCCTTGTTGAGCTGATTGGATACCTCTTTCCAGAGGTTGGCGCGCTTGAGCGATTCTTCCACGATGTCATCGAGGTCGCTTTTGCTAGTCACGCCCTGCAGACGAGGGCCAAAAGCGACATTCTCGTAGATGGATTTGGGGAACGGGTTGGGCTGCTGAAAAATCATGCCCACGCGACGGCGAAGGTCGACCGGGTCGACGCCCTCGGCATAGATATCGTTGCCGTCGAGCGTCATGGTGCCCTCGACGCGGGTGCCCTCGATCAGGTCGTTCATACGGTTGATGCAGCGCAAAAACGTCGATTTGCCGCAGCCCGAAGGACCGATAAACGAGGTGATGGCGTTTTTGGCGATGTTGAGGTCGAGCCCCGTCAGCGCATGAAAGTCACCGTACCAAAAGTTGAAATCCTTGGCCGTGATGGCCGCTTGCTCCGGCGTGGGAGCGGACTGATAGACGGACATGGGACTCCTTAACTAGCGGCGTTTGCGCGACAGATAACGCGCAAACAGGTTGAAGGCCAGAATAATCGCCATCAGCAAAAGCGCAGTGCCGTAGGCTGCGTTCATGTTGATGCCGTCATTGGCAAGCAGATAAAGGTGAACGGTCATGGGACGACCGGAATCGAGCGGCGAAATAGGCAGGTTGATGGCCTGACCCATGGTGTAGAGCACCACGGCGGTCTCGCCGATGGCGCGGCCGATGGCAAGCACGATGCCGGTGGCGATGCGGCCAAAAGCCGAAGGAAGCACGATCTTGGAGACGACCTGCCACTTGGTGGCGCCCAGGCCATATGCACCCCAACGGATATAGCGCGGAACGGCGCGGATTGCCTCCTCGGTGGTACGCATGACAATAGGCAGCATCAGAAGCGCCAGCGCCAGGGCGGCCGAAACCATCGAAAGACCCAGGCCCATAGCCTCGACAAACAAGGCATAGCCAAAGAGGCCCATAACAATGGAGGGCACCGAGGCCAGGGCATCGGCAGCATAGCGAATGATGCCGACGACTTTGCCCTGTTTGGCGTACTCGGCCAGATAGACCGCAGCCAGGACGGCAACCGGCGTGCAGATGAGCATGGCGAGCGCCGTCACGTAGATGGTCGAGACGATCGTGGGCCAAATGCCGCCCTCGGCGTTGACGCCCTGCGGCCAGCCGAAGATAAAGTCGAGCGAGATATGCGGCAGGCCGTTGATGACCACGTAGGCGATGATGGCGATCAGCACCAGCGTGGTGATATAGGCCGCGGCGCGAAACACGCCGAGCATGATCTTGTTGGAGAGGTCCTTGTTGATGCGGCCCTTCTTGCCATGGGAAAGGGCACGCTTGATGCGCTCGCGCGACGAGGTCGTATCGACCGTCGTGTCAACGGAATCGAACATAGCCTACCCCCTCTTCTTGGAAATCAGGCGGACGATACCCACCAGTGCAGCGGAGATGATAAACAGGACAACGCCCATGCCAAACAGAGCCGAGCGGTGCAGGCCCGAGGAATAACTCATATCGAGCGCGATCTGACTCGTGAGCGTTGAGATAGGGCTCGAGATGCTATCCGGAATGACCGGGGCGTTGCCCACGACCATCAGTACGGCCATGGTCTCACCGATGGCGCGACCCATACCCAAAACGATGGCGTCCACAATGCCCAGCTTGGCGGCCGGCAGCACGACTTTGTAGATGGTCTGCCACTTGGTGGCACCCATGGCATAGGATGCCTCGCGAATGCCCATGGGAATGGAATTGAGGGCATCGATGGTGAGCGTGGTGATGGTGGGAACGATCATGATGGCGAGCACGAACCACGCCGTCAGCGCGCCAAAGCCAAGACCGCCGGTCAGCTGCGCGATAAACGGACGGATGATGACCATGCCAAAGAAGCCGTAGATGATGGAGGGGATGCCCGCCAGCAGGTCGACGGCGGGGCTGATGAGCCTGCGCACGCGCTTGCTGGCGATCTCGACCAGATACACAGCCGTGCCCACACCCAGGGGCACACCCATGGCGAGCGCACCGACAGTCACCAGACCAGAACCCGCCAGCAGCGACATAATGCCGTAGTGGCCCTCAGAGGGTGCCCATGTAAAGCTAAAGAAGTCCGCCAGGCCGATGTCGGTAAAGACCGGCAGCGCCGAGTACGTGGTAAAGACAAAAATCAGGATGACGGTGACGACCGCCAAGAACGCGCAGGCAAAGAAGATCCACTGCAGCGCCTTCTCCTTAAGATAGGTGCTGCGCGACACCAACGCCAACTCACGCTTTTTGGGCACCCGGGTCTCCTGCTCAATCTGGGGGGTTTCCTGTGCTTCCACGCTACTCACTCCCCTTTCCGTCGTTGGTGACGGGAATAAAGCCCGCCTCGCGAATCTGCTTGTCCATCTTTTCGGACGTCACATAGTCGATGTAATCCTGCGCCTGCTGCGAAGGCGTCCCCTTCACAAAGAAGTAAAGGTCACGCGAGATGGGATAGCCGCCACTTGCGACCGTCTTCTCGGATGCCTCGACATGGTTGACCGAAACGGCCTTGACCGAGGTCTTGGCGTTGAGGCTCTCGACAAAACCCAGCGAGATGTAGCCAATGGCGCCACGCGAGCGAGACACGACATCGCGCACCTGGCCCGTGCCCGAAAGAACAGCCGAGCGGCGATCGAACGGCGTGCCGTCCATCACGATGGTACGGAAGGCCTCGCGCGTACCGGACGCCTCGTCGCGGTTGATAACCTGAATCTTCAGGTCCTCTCCGCCGACTTCTTTCCAGTTGGTGATCTTGCCGGCGTAAATATCGCGGAGCTGCTCGGTCGAGAGATTGTCGACCGGGTTGTCGTCGTTCACGATGACTGCAATGCCGTCGTGTGCGATAACGATAGGCGTCAGGCCCAAATCCTGCTCGTCGGCATTGAGGCCACGAGACGAGCTGGCGATGTCGGCGGTGCCGGCGCTAACAGCTTCGATGCCAGCAGATGAGCCAAGGCCGGAGACGAGCACGTCGATGCCGGTCTCTTCCTTAAAGCCCTCGGCCGCGATCTCGGCAATGGGAAGGCAGGTGGTCGAGCCGGCCACGGTAATAGAAGAAGTAGAAGATCCCGAGGAGCAGGCGCACAGCGTGAGCGCGAGCACTGCTGCACTCAGGACCGATGCGATCTTTCTCATAGCATCACGCCGATCGCAGCATGGCGCCCACAGGTCCCGCCCTCGTTGCGATAGGAATAAAAGCGGTCGTTTTGACGCACGGTGGAAAGTTTGGTGTCCACAATGCCATTCACATCGACACCGGCATCCACCAGCGCCTCGCGAATGGCGGCGGAAAGATCGAGCATACGGGAAGCGGTAGCATCGATGCACGCGAACTCGGCGGCAAAGCGATCCATAAGTTCTTGGGACACCTCATACTCGTCGCCCAGGATATGGGGCCCAATATAAGCAGAGATGTCCTCCGGCGTGCAGCCAGCCGCCTCGCAGAGTGCTTGGCAGGCCTTGGCGGAAATGCGTGCAATCGTGCCCTTCCAGCCAGAATGCACCACGGCAAAGCCGCCGGGAGCCACCAGCACCACGGGAACACAATCGGCAAAGCAGAGCATCACGGGCACCTTATGCGCCGTGCAGACGAGGGCATCACAGCCCTCGGCAATCTGCTCACGAATGTTCTCGAGATCTTCGGCGCCGTTCGAGGTCACCGTCACGACATGGTCACCGTGTACTTGATTGGGGACAAGCAAGTTGTGCTCGCACTCGGCGGCACCCATGGCCTCGAGTACGCGGCGACGATTTTCTTGAACGGTAAAGGGGTCATCGCCAACATGCGAGCCCAGATTGAGCGAGGAGTACGCATCTTCGGAAACGCCACCGGTGCGCTCGGTAAAGGCAAAGCGGACATCGTGCGTCGCGCCCTCTACCAACGTAACTCCATCATGGTCGACACGCGAAACGTTGTCCGCACGTGCTGCCATACTAAAGCCTCCTAATAACACAAGTATCGCGGCGAAGCCGCAGCAGTCCGTGTCATACGGCTGCCATACTTCTTTAAAAGCATACCCGCAGCGGTAGGGACCAAACGTAAAGGGAACGTAAGGAGATTGGAGGCTTTCGTTTACAAACGAGAAACAAAAAGGGCGCATCCATACGGACGCGCCCCTGTGCAAAACAATGCGAAGAACGACTTAGAAGCTGCCGCGCTTGAGGAAGTCGGGAAGCTCAAACTGATCGTTGCCAAAGTTGGGCAGCTCGGTACCACCGACGTTGCGAGTCGGGGCAGCCTGAGCGGGGCTGGCAGCCGGAGCAGTGCGCTGCGGCTCAGCAGAAGCAGCAGCCTTGCTCTGGGACTGCTGGGCAGCGAAGAGCTCGTCCTGACGGTTGACGTTGGAGTCGGAGAAGCCCGTAGCGATAACGGTGATGCGCACCTGGTCGCCCAGGGACTCGTCAACAACGGTACCGAAGATGATGTTGGCCTCGGGGTCGACAGCATTGGCGACAACGTCGGCGGCGTCGCTGATCTCCTGGATGCCCAGGTCCTTGGAGCCGGCGATGGAAAGCAGGACGCGCGTGGCGCCATCGATGGAGCTCTCGAGCAGCGGACTGGAGATAGCCTGCTGGGCAGCGTCGACGGCACGGGTGTCCCCAGAAGCGGTACCGATACCCATCATGGCGGTACCGGCCTGCTTCATGATGGTCTTAACATCGGCGAAGTCCAGGTTGATGATACCCGGGACGGTGATGAGGTCGGTGATGCCCTGGGTGCCCTGAGAAAGGACGCCATCGGCAATTGCGAAGGCCTCGAGCATCGTGGTCTTCTTCTCGGCGATGTCGAGCAGCTTGTCGTTAGGGATAACGATCATGGTGTCAACGCAATCGGAGAGGGTCTTGATGCCCTCCTCGGCGCTCTTCTTGCGCTTGCGACCCTCGAAGGTAAAGGGCTTGGTCACGACGGCGACGGTCAGCGCGCCGACCTCGTTCATCGCGATATCGGCAACGATGGGAGCGGCGCCGGTACCGGTACCACCACCCTCGCCGCAGGTGATGAACACCATGTCGGCGCCAGCGAGCGCCTCGGCGATATCGTCGCGGGACTCATCGGCAGCCTTGCGGCCAACCTCGGGGTTGGCGCCGGCGCCCAGGCCGCGGGTAAGGTCGGTGCCGATGTGCACCTTGATATCGGCATCAGAGATCGCGAGCGCCTGAGCATCGGTGTTGATGGCAACAAACTCGACGCCGCGGATGCCCTCTTCGATCATTCGATTGACCGCGTTGGTACCGCCGCCGCCGACGCCGACCACCTTAATGACGGCAAGGTAGTTGTTGATCTCTGTCTCGTGCATGTCGGTCCTCCGAACAAAGGTTATAGCCATAGCATGGGTTGACCCCTGCGCACATTAACCTTCAGGTTGAAAGTAAATGCAAAGGTAAACCGTATTATGTTTGCACATTATGAGTGTTTCAGTCAAATAATTGACCGTGAAAACCAAACAAACCAGATAAACGGCGTGGTATGGCCCCTCAACAAAGCCGTTTAGGATGCTAGGCGGTCGGTGCGTTCCTAAACGTGTAGCTGCCCGGAGAGCGCACATTGATATAGGTTACGCCCTCTACCTGCGAAAGCAGCTTGGTCACGATACGTTCTTTCTTGGCGATATCGTCCGAATCGCCCAGCGACACCTCGACGCCGTTGTCGAGATTTGCCGAGATAGCCTCAACGGAAGGCGTGGAAATATCCTTCACTTGGCCCAAGAACTCGCTCGAAAAGCCGCGTGCGTAATCCAGGCCGGCCTTGACGGCCTTGGAGCTCACCGCCCGACCCGAAACCGGTGCGACATCGGCCGAGACATCAGTCAACGGCACGGCGCCGTAGTGCTTGGCAAGCGCCAGGGCCGCATCGATGCCGGTCAGGGTGTTGGCACCCTCCCCCGATGTAATGACGTTCCCCTGGTCGTCCACCTCGACAGACGTCGACAGCGGAGCGATCCAGGTGTCATCGTCTCCGATAGCCCAGGCAAGGTCGTCGGAGCTGATATACGCAATGGCGATAACTTTACGCTCCGTCGGCGTGATGATAAGCGTATGGGGAAACTGGCGCTGGACATCCACACCCGAGACCCACGGGTTTTGCTTGAGGCCCTCGGTAATCTGATCGGGATCCACGTTAAAGAGCGACGTGTTCTCGGGAAGACTGATGAGCTGCATGGCGTCGTGCTTGGTCACATGCTCGCTGCCATGAATCTGAATATCGGTGGCGGCGAACAAGCCGGAGTTGATGACGACGATGGCAACAATGGCAAGTACGGCCAAGGCTGCCAGGATGCCGCCCGCGATTTTGCCCTTACCTTTAATGGCAGAAGCGACGTCGGTCGTCTTGCTTGCCATGGCACCAAGCGATGACAGAGGATTGATGCCCTTTTTTGCCGAAGACGCCTTGGCAGCGGGCACCGATGTCAGTGAACGCGGCTTAGCGCCAGCCAACGTACGGCCGGCATGCGGCGCACGAGCTCCCAGCGAAGGTCTGGGCGTCGCCATGGGTCGGGAGGTCTTGGTGCCCATCGCCGGCTTGGGCGTCACTGAAGGACGCGGAGCCGGACGACTCGTCTTTTTAGAAGCGGGGCGTCCTCCCAGCTGCGAGCCGACGACCGGGCGCTTGGCAGGACGAACGGGCCCAACAGACTTGGAGGGCATGGCGGGCTTATGTTGAGGCTGGGCAGGTGCGCCGGAACGCCCTCCGGCGCGGCGGAAGGTTGGTTTCGATGCTCTAGAAGCCGAGGAATTTAACTTCCGGTCTGAGCTCGATGCCATACGCCTCCCTCACCTTTCCGTGCACATGCCTGATAACCGCGGCCACGTCATCGGCCGAGGCGGTTCCGTTATTAACGATAAAATTAGCGTGTACGGGCGAAACTTCCGCACCGCCAACCGAAAAACCCTTTAATCCACAATCCTCAATCAACTTGCCCACGCTTGCGTCGGGCGGGTTGCGAAAGACCGATCCGCAGGATGCACGGCCCATGGGCTGCGTGCGCTTGCGGCGCGTCAGGTACCGCTCCATGCGTTCGCGAATGTCAACCTTGGGCGCGGCCTTAAGCTTAAGCACGCACTCGAGAATGATCTCGTTACGCGGCAGGCTGCACTCGCGATACCCCCAAGCGATCTCGGATCCTGCATAGTGCTTAATACCGGACGCCGGATCAAACGTGACCACGTCCTCGATAAGGGAGCCGATCCACTCGGTCCGCGTACCTGCGTTCATGGACACGGCGCCGCCGACCGAACCGGGAATACCGACCGCGAACTCAAGGCCCGAAAGCCCGCGCGACAAAGCGTCGTTGACCAAACGCGCGAACATCACGCCCGCACCAACAGTCAGCGTGCAGCCGTCCTCGGCAACAACCGTGCGCTGAAACTCACGTCCCAGCGAAATAACGGCGCCGCGATAACCGGCATCGGCAACCAACAGGTTGGACCCCTTGCCGATAATCACCCACGGCACCTGCTCGCGGTCAAGCACCGCCACGGCGCGACGCAGGGCATGGTAGCTATGGCACGTCACAAAGAGGTCGGCCTTGCCGCCGATACGATAGCTTGTATGGCGTGCAAGACGTTCGTCCTCGACCACGTCCGTGTCGATCATGCCCGAAAGCGCCATGACGGCGTTAAACAGACCCATAGGGTTTAAGCGTCTTTCTTGGCAGTCAGATACTCGATGAACTCGGGGCCGACGGTCGTAACGTCGCCGGCACCCATGGTGAGCAGCAGGTCGCCCTCGCCCAAGAGTTTCTCAAGCTCCTGGTTGAGCTCAAGACGGCTGGAGCAGTACACGACCTCCTTGCCGGGGTGCTTGGCGCGAACGGTATCTGCGAGCATCTTGGAGGTAACGCCCGGAATCGGCATCTCGCCGGCGGAGAACACATCGATCAGCAGCAGCTTATCGGCGTTGGCAAAGGCATCGGCAAAGTCATCGCACAGAGCCTGCAGGCGCGAATAGCGGTGCGGTTGGAACACGACGTCGACATGTTTGTAGCCCAGCGAAGAGGCAGCAGCGAGCGTCGCCTTGATCTCGGTGGGATGATGGCCGTAATCGTCAACCACCGTGATGCCGTCGATATCGCCCACGTGGGTAAAGCGACGGCGGACACCCTCAAAACTCGAAAGCGCCTTAGCGGCGGCGTCGATATCGAGACCCAGGACATGGGCGACGGTCAAGACGGCCGTGGCGTTGAGCATGTTGTGACGACCGGGGTTGCTCTTAATCTCGACAGCGTGCTCGGTGCCGTCCTCAAAGCGAACGATAAAGTCGCTCTGGATGCCCTTGACATCCGGATGTACGCAGACGATGTCGTTGTTCTCGGCAAAGCCATAGGAAAGCACATGACGGCCCGTCGACTTGGCGAGCTCGACCAGATGCGGGTCCTCGCCACAAACGATGACGGTACCGCTCTCTCCAACCAGGCCCATAAACTTGGCAAAGGTGGCCTCGATCTCCTCGATGCCCGAGTAATGATCGAGATGGTCGGCCTCGACGTTGGTCACGATGACCACGTTGGGGTTCAGGAACAGGAACGAGCTGTCGGACTCGTCGGCCTCGGCGACAAAATAGTCGCCCGAGCCGTTCTTGCCGTTGGTGTCGTAGCCCTCGACAATGCCACCGATCAGGAAGCTGGGGTCCAGACCCATGCGGTCGAGCATGGTGGCGCACATCGAAGAGGTCGTGGTCTTGCCGTGAGTACCGGCGACGGCGACGGTGGTGTAGCCGTGGCCCAGGGCCGAAAGCATCTTGGCACGGGGCCACACGGGAATATCGAGCTCGCGGGCACGCACGAGCTCGGGGTTGGACTCGGGAATAGCGGTGGAGACCACAACCACGTCGGGCTTGACCTCGTCGATCGTCGCAGCCTCGTGGCCCACATGGACCTTCACGCCGGCGCGGGCAAGCTGGCGAATATAGCGCGACGTCTTAAGGTCGGAACCGGTAACGGTATAACCGCGCTCGTGCAGGACGAGAGCGATACCGCTCATGCCGGCGCCGCCGATACCGATAAAGTGGGCGCTCTTGAACTCGGGCGCGGAGGTTGCAGTCTGGGAATCAGCCATGTGCTCGTGTACTCCTTGCGTAAACACTGCCTGTAACCCGTTAACTGTACCGCACCTACCGCATCCGCGCGAGGGCGACCGGCGATATCCCGTCTAACTAACGCAATCCCTCTACCGCATCGGCCAAAAGTGCGGCGGCACGGTCCTGGGCCAAGCCACGCGCCGCCTGACGCATGGCATCACGCGCTGCAGCGTCATCGATCAGGTGCAGCAGCTCGTCGGCAAAGGCGGGAGCATCGATATCGGCATCGGCGCATAGCACGCCGGCACCGGCATCGACCAGGTAACGCGCATTCGTGGTCTGGTGGTCGGCCGTAGCGTGCGGATACGGCACGAGTACCGAGGGCACGGCAAGCGCGGCGATCTCGGCCACGCTCGAGGCACCGGAACGCGAGAGCACCAGATCGGCCGCAGCCAGCATATCGCCCATGTTGTCGATGTAGGGCTGGACACGGTAGTGCTTCGCCTCCTCGGGCGTCAGCGCCAAAGCGCGCTCGGTCTCCTCAAACCCGTCGGCACCCGTCGAATGCAAAATGTAGAGATTCTCGCGGGTCAGCAGCTCACTCTTGAGCGAGGCAACGCGCTCGTTGAGATGCTGAGCACCGAGCGAACCACCAAAGACGAGCAGAAGCGTCGCGTCCTCGGGCACACCGAGCGTCTTGCGACCGCGGGCGCGATCGCCCTCGATCACCGAACGACGCACGGGATTGCCCGTCATGAGCACATGGTCGGGGTCGCCCTCGCGCTCAAAGACCGCGCGGGCCGCAGGTACCGAAATGCACACGCGGGCGGCATGTGAGTTCATCATCTTGTTGGCCAGACCCGGAACAGAGTTCTGCTCGTGCAGCAGATACGGAACGCCGGCGCCCTTGCACCAACCCAGCAGCGGGACCTCAACGTAAGCACCAAAGCCGATAGCGGCATCGGGCTTACCGACCTTCGAGAAGTGACGGGCAAGCGCACGCTTCGCCTTGTTGACGCGCCACAGCGAGGTCAGCGCCGTCCAGGGACGGGAACGATCGAAGCCCGTGACCGTGATGGGCACAAAATCGAATCCGGCCTCGGGAACCAGACGGCCCTCGAGCTTGCGCGATTGGCCCACGAACACAACGTGATGACCGCGGTCACGCAGCTCCTCGGCCAAGGCGAGCGCGGGGTTGATATGTCCTGCCGTGCCGCCAGCTGCAATAGCAACGGTCATCTTATCGGTCATGGTAATCCCTTCGTACACGCGGCCCCTGGTCATCGGTGCGCAAACGCTCCGACGGGTCCGAATTCAAATCGATTCGATTATATCCGCCGCCCGCATTGCGAGGAGTGGGGCGCTGCGGACGACCTTGCGGCGCCGTTCGCTGACGCGGACGGGCTGCCGGCTCGGTCGCAGAGCCATCCAGGACGGTAAAGCCGTTACGCGAAGATCGCTCGCCGCGCACGTGGGGCACGCCGGCGGTACTCTCATCCATAACGGCAAAGCTCTCGCGGCGACGGTCGTACTCATCGCGACGGGCGCTCTCATACGAAACGCGCAGGATCAGACCGGCGAGCATAAGCGACACGATAATCGAGGAGCCGCCGTAGCTAATAAACGGCAGCGGCTTGCCCGTCATGGGAAACACATTGAGAATGCCCAGCGCGTTGATCAAAAACTGCACCGCAAGGATGACCGCGGAACCCGATGCCATAAGTGCTCCGCGACGGTCGGTCGCCTGCTCGGCAATGCGAAACGCCGAGTAGATCAGCATCGCAAACACCAAGAAGAACAGCACGGTTCCGATAAAGCCAACTTCCTCGCCGATGATAGCCAAGATGTAGTCGTTATGCGCCTCGGGCAAATACGAGTACTTCATGGTGGAGTTGCCGATGCCACGACCGAACAGGCCGCCCGAGGCAAACGCCATGATGGCAAGCGTGGCCTGATAGCCGTCGCCATATTCGTCTGCCCAAGGATTCCAAGCAACCTCGACACGCGTCATACGATACGGCTCGGCGATAAGGGCGATCGCAATGACGGCGATGCCGGCAACGACCGTCCAAACGATATATTTGGGGTCCAATCCCGCAAACAACGCCATGCACATGAGGGTCAACAAGATGATCAGAACGGTGCCAAAATCGGGCTGAACAAAGATCAGAAAGAGCGAAATGCCCAGGTAGACGCCCATCTTGCGAAGAAACTCGTTGATGTTGCCGCCGGGCGAAAAGATGCGGTCGAGCATGATGGCCGAATACGCGATGGCGAACGGCTTTAAAAACTCAGACGGCTGGAACTGAATACCGGCGATGTTGAGCCAGCGCGTGGCGCCACGACTGCCGCTACCCATAAAGAACACCAGAACCAGTAGCCCTATCATGCCCATGAGGAAGATCCTGAGCACGTCTTCCCCAAACCAACTGTCCGGCAAGATGCGCACGATGGCAACCATAGCCAGCACGCCAACTCCGGCAAACGCGGCTTGTCGAAACAGGAAAAACGTCGCCGAACCATTCTCGTGCAGTGCCTCGACCGAAGATGCCGAGTACACCATCAGCAAGCCAAAGCAAACCAAGCTAAACAGGCAAGCCATAAATATCAAACGGGGGCGCATGATGCGGGCGGGGACGCCGGCAATATAGCGCTCACTGAACGTCTGCCCGCCGCGTCCGGAACGCGGCGTGCTACGCAGCGAGGAAGCACGGTCCGAGTCGGGCCTCCTCATATCACTTCGGGGGCTCTCCTCTCTCACCGGCAACCCCTATTCCGTTTGCGATTTCGCTGCTGCGGCAAGTTGGGCAACGTAGTCCTTAAACACGCGACCGCGCTCCTCGTAGCCCGAGAACTCGTCAAACGAAGAGCAGGCGGGCGAAAGCAGGATCACGTCGCCGCGGCTCGAGAGTGAGCGGGCAACGTCAACGGCATCGCGCAGATCATCGGCCTGGGCGATATCCACGTCACCATCGACATCGGCCTCGTCCATAGCGGCGGTAAAGCGCTCGCGCGCATCGCCAAAGCAAACGACCGAGCGCACGTTGTCCATAACGACGCGGGCAAAATCCGCAAGCGGCGTACCCTTATCGTGACCGCCGAGCAGCAAGATCACGTCGTCATCGGGAAACGCCGTCAGAGCCTTTTCGACTGCATCGGTGTTCGTTGCCTTGGAATCGTTGACGTAGCGCACGCCATCGATCTCGCCGCAGGGTTCCACGCGGTGTTCGAGTGGCTGGAACGATGCCAAGCCGCGGCAAACGCCCTCGGGATCGGCACCGACGGCCAGGGCAGCCGTGGCGGCACATAGGGCATTGATGACATTGTGATGGCCCGAGATCTTGAGCTCGGACGTGGCGACAAGCTGAGTCTCGACGCCCTTCAGGCGCACGACCATCTTGCCATCGCGCACAAAGGCGGCGTCTGCACCCTCGGGCTCGTCAAAAGCGACCTTGCAGATGCGGCGACCCGGTGTGTAGATGTACTCATCGAACTCATGGATGCCGGCATCCTCAACGTCGATAACCACGAGGTCGTCGTCGACCATATTCTCGAACAACTTGATCTTGGCAAGCGCATAGTTCTTGTGGCTCTTGTGCCAGCCCAGGTGGTCGGGCGTGATGTTGAGCAGTACCGCCACGCGAGGATGAAGCTCGGCGGTCGTAGCAATCTGATAACTCGACAGCTCGGCCACAAACCACTCATTGTGTGCGCGGCCGTCGATCTCGTTCACCGGCGGCTCACCGATATTGCCGACGGCCACGCTGGCTTCACCGGCGGCCTTGAGCAGATAATCGGTCAGCGACGTGGTAGTTGTCTTGCCGTTGGTGCCCGTGATGGCGATCCAATTTTGGGGAGACAGGCGATAGGCAAACTCGGGCTCGCCCATAATCTGGGCGGCATGCTCACGCCCGGCCTTAAAAAAGGCCGAGAACTCCGAGATACCCGGGCATGTCACGCACACGTCATAGGCACCCTCGACCTGCTCGGTGCCGTAGACAAACGACGCGCCCTGCGCCTCAAGCGCACGTGTGGCGTCATTGGGCTCGGAGGTACCGCCGCCATACACGGTCGTGGCGCTCACGCGTTCGGGGTGAGCCAACGCCCAACGGGCGACATCGAGACCGGATTTACCCTGCCCCAAAACAAGCAGGCTAAAGACATCAGCAAGAGGCATGAAAGACCACTATCCCAACTGGAAGAACAGGGCGAGGCCAACGGCGCCAAAGGCCGCGGCGATAATCCAAAAACGGATAACGACCTTGGTCTCGGCCCAGCCCTTCTTTTCGAAATGATGATGAATGGGCGCCATAAGGAAGACGCGCTTGTGCGTAAAGTGGAAATAGACAACCTGGATCATGACCGACAGAGTCTCGACGATAAACAGACCGCCGATGATGAGGGAAACGACTTCGGTGTTGGTCATGATGGAGGTGCAGGCAAAAGCGGCACCCAGGGCAAGCGAGCCGGTATCGCCCATAAAGATGCTCGCCGGGTAGCAGTTGAACCACAAAAAGCCCAGGCAGGCACCGGCGCACGCCGTGCAGAAGATGGACAGGTTCACGTCACCGTGCAAAAACGCCATGGCGGCCATGGCGAGCATGGCGATCATGGAAGTGCCGCCGGCAAGGCCGTCCAGACCATCGGTCAGGTTCACGGCATTGGAAAGACCAGCGATCATCAGCCAGCAAAATACAATGTAGAGCCACGGAAACGAAAGGCCGCAGATGGTGGTCGAAAGAACACCGAGGTCAATCGTCAGGCCGCCGGGAAAACGAATCTCGGGGGCGACGCCGCACCAATTGACGGCGAGCACGGTAAAGGTGACGCAGATGATGGTCAGACCGATCATCTTGGCGTGAGGCGACAGGCCGAGCGAGCGACCATGCGTGACGGAGGTCAGATCGTCGATGAGACCCAGAACGCCGGTGGCCAGCGTTGCAAGCAGCACGAGCACAAGCTCGGTGGTGAGCTTGCCCATCAGCAGGCAGGTCAGCGAGATCGCGACAAGGATGATGACGCCGCCCATGGTGGGCGTACCCTGTTTAATCAAATGACGCTTGGGGCCGTCGGCTCGAACCTGTTGGCCGATACCCTCGACCTTCAGCAGCTTGATCCACCACGGCATAAGCAGCAACGCAATGGCAGCAGCGATGCCAAGTCCCAAAAAGGCCTGATACGTAGGATACGAGGGATTGCCGAACATGGGCTAGCACACACCTTCCACAAAGCGGTCGAGCTCAACAAAACGGGAACCCTTGACCAGTACAACATCATGATTTTCAAGCGCGCCGCCCATGCGGTCGAGCACCTGCTGATAATCGGAGAACACCTGGATGCGGTCCTCATCCATACCCATCATACGTGCGGCATCGGCCATGAGCTGAGCCAGCTCGCCGCCGACGCACGCGAGCATGTCGAGCTTCTTGGCGGCGGCATAGGCGCCCACGAGCTCATGCATGCGGGGAGCCTCGTCGCCCATCTCGCCCATCTCGCCCAAGATCGCCATGCGCGAACCGTCACAGATGAGCGAGCACAGCAAATCGAGGCCGGCAGCCATAGACTCGGCACTGGCGTTATAGGAGTCGTCGATGATGCGTGCTCCGCTCTTGGCGCGCTTGATCTCCTGACGGTGACCGGTGATCGTAAGGCCCCTAAAGGCAGCATCGATCTGCTCGGGCGTCACGCCCAGACGATAGGCGACCGCGGCGGCCTTGACGGCATTGGGCACGGACTGCACACCGGGAATAGCCAACATGGTATCGACCGTGTCGCCCTGACCAAAGTCGAGCGTAAAGACCGGATGGCCCTCGTCGTCGACGCGAATGTCGCGCGCGCGGACCTCGTCGTCGTCCGAGACACCGGCCAGCATCACGTCAATACCCGCAGGCTGGGCGAACGTATCGCGAATGAACGGCGTAAAGTCGTCCTCGCCGCCCAAAACCAGCAACGGCGAGAAGTCGCCGGCGGCGCACATGCCCTGGACAATCTCGGACTTGGCGCGGGCGATGTTCTCGCGGCTGCCCAGGATGCCGATGTGGGAGGTTCCGATCTTGCTCACGATGGCAAGATTGGGGTTGGCAGACTGGGACAGGCGCTCAATCTCATGAAAATGGTTCATGCCCATCTCGAGCACCAGGACCTCGGTATCGGCCGGAGCGGAAAGCACCGTGAGCGGCATGCCGATCAAGTTGTTGAAATTGCCCTTCGTGGCCCAGACGCGATAACGCTTGGCGAGCACGGCGGCGAGCACGTCCTTGGTCGTCGTCTTGCCAATCGAACCGGTAATGCCGACGACCAGGCAGCCAAGCTCCAAGCGATATACGTGCGCCAGGCGCAGCAAGAACTCCACGGGGTCGTCGGTCAGCAAGATGGCGCATCCCTTGTCCTGCGCCAGCGAAACCAGCTCGGCATCGGGCTCGCGCGTCATCACGACGGCACCGGCACCCGACTCGATGGCACGGGAGGCAAAATCATTGCCGTCGACCTTTTCGCCGGGGAAGGCGACAAAGATCGTCCCCTCCTCGACCTGACGCGAGTCGATAACGCACCCGCGGCATACCCGATCGACTTCTTCCGTCACGGTTCGGGCCCCCGTTGAGGCCGCGAGGTTGTTGACGGCGATCTCTATCATTGCAGCTCCCCTGTAAACCTAATAATGCTATCGGCGTATTGTATCCCAGTGCCATGCGCGCGTGGTGCAGGGCATGTGAACACCCTTCAGATCAAACGGCAGGCCACGCTCAAGATTGTAACCCCCTACTTCGTGCGCGGGATACCCAGCACGTCGAGCGCGTTGGCCATAATGGACTGGAATGGCACCGCGGCGGCATCCGAGCCGCTCGGCGTTCCATCGAGTGTGATATAGCACAGCACCTTGGGCGATTGTGCCGGCGCAAAGCCCATAAAGGACGACATGTAGTTCTCCTTGAGGTAACCGCCGTTCTCGTCAGCACGCTCGGCCGTACCGGTCTTGCCCGCCACGTCATAGCCATCGACCGCACCGCCAACGCCCGTGCCTTCGGACACGACCGTCTGCATGCACGATGTCACCTGGGCGGCAGCGTCCTCCGAAATCGCACGCTCGCCTTCGCCCCAGTCCTTCTCATCACCCTTGCTGGACTTATAGAAGTGCGGAGTCATCATCACGCCGCCGTTCGCTATGCCGCCCACGGCACGTGCGACCTCAATCGGCGAGACGGACAGCGCCTGGCCAAAGCTCATCGAGCCCAGCGTGGCGCCGTCGTACTGGTCGCGCTCCTTGACGATGCCCAGGCTCTCACCCGGAAAATCGACACCGGAGCTATGACCGATACCCCACTTGTCCACATAGGTGGCAAAATCATCGGCACCGATCTTGCGTCCCACCAGGACAAAGCCCACATTGGACGAACGGCGCATCATCTCGCGCACGTCCATGGTCATGGTGTAGTCGCGCTTATCGGCGTCGGTAACGGTGTCGTCGCCGACCTTAATGCTCGCCGGTACCTCAAACGACGTGCTCGAACGCACGGCGCCCAAGTCGAAGCCGGCACCGGCCACGAGCGTCTTAAAGACCGAGCCGGGCTCGTAGGCATCGGTAACCAGACGCAAGTTCATGTCCTCGGTCTTGGCGTTTTCCAGATCGGTCTGGTCATATGTCGGATACGAGCATGCCGCCAGAATCTCGCCCGTCGTGGGATCGGTGACCAGGGCCGAGCCATTCTTGGCCTTGGTCTTTTCGACCGCCTCGGCCAGGGCGTCCTCGGCGGCACGCTGGATATTGACATCGAGCGTCGTCACGATGTCCACGCCGTCAACCGCCGCCACCTTTTTATAGGCGCCGCCCGCGATATAGCTACCGTCCCTCGCCCGCTCGCGCACCAGCGAACCGTTGGTTCCGGTCAAAAGCTTGTTGTACTGTTTTTCGAGGCCCGTCAGACCGTCGTTGTCCACGTTTACCACGCCAAGCACCTGCGATGCCAGATTGCCGTAGGGGTATACGCGCTTCATGGCCTGCTCAAAGAGCACGCCTGGCAGGTTCTTCTTCTCCAGCGCCGCGACATCATCCTCGTCCACCTGACGTTTGATATACACCCAGGTGCCATCCGACTCAACGAGCTCGCGACAGGTCTTTTTATCGATGCCCGTGGCTTTGACCAGCGCCGACACCGTCTTGTCAACGTCCTCGATAAGCTGAGGATTCACGGCGATGTTGCGGCATTCGACCGACGACGTCAGCACGTTGCCGTTACGGTCGTAGATGGTACCGCGCTTGGCATACAGCGTCTGCGCAAGCAAGCGACGTGCATCGGCGCGGTCGCGCAACTTATCGGCTTCCACGATTTGATAGTCGGCAAGGCGAAGGACGCCCAAACCCAAGCCAAGCCCGATAAAGCCCATGACGGCTTTGCGACGGGGCAGCGGCGTGCCCGTGAGCCATTCGGTCGACGAGCTCTTGCGCGGTCTGGTGTTATGCATTTGAGGGCCACTCGAGCCACGGAGACGCGACGCAGGGTCGTTGCCATAGGACGGCCTCGCGTTGTAAGATGGCCGACCCGTTCCTTGATAACCAGAACGTCCCCGCGATGAGGGACGTCCAGAACCGCGACCCCCGTCGGAGCCGCGGCGATAGTCATTTGTCATACTCAGCTACCGTCTTGTTACTGAGCGGTCGCGGTCGAGCTAGCGCCCGCGGCTGCATCCTGCGAAAAATCAAGTGTAACGCTCTCGCTGGGCTCCACCATGCCATAAGCACCCGCAAGGTCGCGAATGCGCGTGTCGGCACCATAGACCGAATGCATGACCTCCAGGTCGGAGCTCTCGTCGGTCGCCTTCTCGAGCGTGTTGGTAAGCGCGGCGTTGCTGTTGAGCACCTGGGCCGTAACGCCGGCGAGCGCCACGCGGGCGACACCGATCGCCATGAAGATGGCCGCAATGATGCAAAACGTTTTAAGAACGCTCATGAAAACCGGGCTTACCGCCTGGTTTGCCTGACGGCCCGCGCCCGTGTAGACATCAAAGCGCGGCGTGCGCTGCTCGCGGGGAGCAACGGGAGCCTGCGGTGCCTCACGGTAGGCGGGCATGGCGTTCATATCATAGGCGAGTGCTGCGTTTGAGGTGTTGTAGCCCATGATATGCCGCCTCCCATCCCGAGTACGTTGGTAGTGTGTTTAAGCTTCGTTTGTGGTACGAGCGGGAGGTCCAATATCGCGCGGTCGCGTCTACAGACGCTGCGCCACGCGGATCTTGGCTGATCTCGCCCGAGGGTTGCGCGCAACCTCATCGGGTTGGGCAACCAGGGGTTTGCGGGTGATGACCTTGAGTATCGGCACGTTGCCGCACACGCACACCGGAATCTCCGGCGGACACGTGCACCCCTGGCTCATCTCCTTAAAGTGGTTCTTTACGATACGGTCCTCGAGCGAGTGATACGAGATGACGCAGATGCGTCCGCCCGGGTTGAGCCACCTTGTGGCGGCGTCAAGCCCTCGCTCGAGCACATCGAGTTCGTGATTGACCTCGATGCGAATGGCCTGGAAACTCTTCTTGGCTGGGTGTCCGCCATGCCGACGAGCGGCAGCGGGGATACCAGCCTTGATGATCTCGACAAACTGGCCGGTGGTTTCGATCGGCTCATGCTCGCGGCGGCGCACGATCTCGCGCGCGATCTGCGAGGCGAACTTCTCTTCGCCGTAGACGCGTAGAATCCGGGCGAGGTCGTGTTCGTTATAGGTGTTGATGACCTCAGCTGCGTTTAAGGTGTTGTTACCCGGATCCATCCGCATGTCCAATGGGGCGTCCTCGTTGTACGAAAAGCCCCTGCCAGGGATATCGAGTTGCGGCGACGAAACGCCCAAGTCGAACAGGAAGCCATCGACCCCGGGCACCTCGGCCGAGCAAAGCAGCTCGTCCAAGTCGCCGAAGTTGCCCTTCAGCAGCTGGTGCGGTACGCCGGGAACCTCGCGGTCCAGACGGGCGCCAGCGGCCTCGAGGGCCATGTCGTCCTGATCGACGCCGAGCAAAAGGCCGGTCTCCCCCACCTGCGCGGCCATCTTTACCGAATGGCCGGCACCGCCAAGGGTGCAGTCGCAGACGACGGAGCCGCTCTTTAGCTGCAGCGACTCAAGCACTTCGCCGAGCATGACAGGTTCATGCCGATATTCTTGTGTCAAGATCCCACGCTCCATCCGTTACTCGTGCCTTGCCCTTACGAGAAGAAGAGGTCCAGCAGAGCCTCGTCATCATCGTCCTCATCGGCCGTAGCGCGGTCCCAAACCTCAAGGTGGTCGTAGTTGCCCACAACCGTGACCTCGCGGTCGAGGTTCGCCTGCTTGCGGAGAGACTCAGAAAGACCGATACGACCCGCGCTGTCCACATCCATCGACGTGGTGCGCTTGTTGATCGCCCTCATAAGCTTCTGGTCGTTGATGTCACGCGGGTTAAAACCCTCGTGGCCCTCACGACCCGCGAAGAGTCCTTCGACCCACTTATCGAAGGCCTCGGCAGAGAACACATACAGAGCATCGACATCCAGGGCTTTGAACACGCGAACGTGCTCTCCAAGCTCCTCGCGAAGGGGTGCAGGCAGGGACAGACGACCTTTTGCATCGAGATTGCGCTCGTATGCACCCGTCATTCCCATGTGCGCCCTCCCCTCGGTTACTCAGATGGCACGTACGCGGGGAACCACCCCGCCTGTCGACGTCATCAATAATATGGGGAACCGCCCCATTTTTCAACACCTTTCCCCACCCCTTCCCCCACCCCACCCCACCACTCCACCTCCAATATGTTGTAAAACACCCCCGAGCATATGTTCGAAAACACAATATGTTGTGTTTGCAGCAAAGGCGGGATGCCACCTGTAGAACCACGCCCGCGAACCTCAACCTTCAAGTTGACCTTGAGGCGATTTTTACGTCCCTTTACACACCGTTCACATCGCCCCCAAACTCCCCCACCCACGGTACACACGGCCCACCACCGCGTCGGTGTCTGGCGAAAAATGGGACGGGCCCCAGATTGCCCATGTGCGCAAAAGTGCGTCTCGGCAATCTGGGGCCCGTCCCATTTAATATTTATAAATATGCAGGTCAGCGAGGTGCTAGCGATGTGCCAACGGATGCGCCGCCAGATAGACCTCGGTCAGTTGCGTGCGGTCGACATGCGTGTAGACCTGCGTGGTCGAAATATCGGCATGGCCCAAAATCTCCTGCAGCACACGCAGGTCGGCACCGCCCGCGAGCATGTGGGTGGCAAAGGAGTGGCGCAGGGTGTGGGGATGGAGCCCAACCAGCCCCACCTGGCGCCCATACCGCTCGCATATCGCATGCACGGCCTGGCGCGACAGGCGACGTCCGTTCTTATTTAAAAAGACCGCCGAGGTCTCCGTCCCGTGAGCATGGGCGGCCAGGAGCGTGCGCCCGTCACCTATATAGTGTGCCAAGGCACGAGCCGCGCTTCCCACCAACGGGGCCAGACGCTCCTTGGAGCCCTTACCGCGCACCAGGACAAACCCGTCATCGATATGGATATCGCTCACATCGAGCCCAACCAGCTCACTCACGCGCAAGCCGCAACCGTAAAGCACTTCCAAGATGGCGTGATCGCGCAGTCCCATCTCGCCCTCGGGAAAGTCTTGATCGAGCAGTGCCGAGACGTCCTCCACCGAAAGGTATTCCGGCAGGCGATCTGCCTTTTTGGGCAGGCGCAACGCCGCCGTCGGGTTTTGGGCCACGGCCCCATCGCGCACCAAAAAGGCATGCAGGCCCTTCACGGCAGCAAGCGCGCGCTCCACCGAGGCGTCGGAATAGCCTCCGTCGCGGCGATCGGCAACAAAGCCCTCCACGACCTGACGGGTCACCTCTTCAAAAGACGCAACGTCAGCCCGCTCCAGATAGGCGCAGTACGTCGTCAGGTCACGACGATAGGCCGCAATCGTGTTGCGCGCCAAGCCCCGCTCGACCGCGAGGTAATCGAGATACTCCCCCGCCGCCACGGCGAGCGACGAGGGAGTAGCTTCGGTATGTTCCTTATTCGACGGCACCCTTAGTCCGTAGCAAGGTTCATGGGCGTCACCTGCAGACGGTCGACACCCTCGTGCTGGCCGATCGAAGCGCGCACGAACTCGCGGAACAGCGGCTGCGGGTTGGTCGGGCGGCTCTTGAACTCGGGATGAGCCTGGGTTGCCACATACCACGGATGCACGTCGCGCGGCAGCTCGACCATCTCGACCAGGCGCTCGTCGGGCGAAAGACCCGAGATAACCAGACCAGCGCCCTCGAGCTGGTCACGGAAGGCGTTGTTGAACTCAAAGCGGTGACGGTGACGCTCGTAGACGAGCTCCTCGCCATATGCCTCGCGCGCGAGGGTATCGGCGGCAAGCTTGCACGGATAGGCGCCCAGACGCATGGTGCCGCCCTTCTCGGTCACGTCCTCCTGCGAGCTCATCAAGTCGATGACACTATACGGGCCATCCGGATCGAACTCGGAAGAGCTGGCGCCGGCAAGGCCGACCACGTTGCGGGCAAATTCGCACACGGCCACCTGCATACCCAGGCAAATGCCCAGATACGGAATCTTGTGCTCGCGGGCGAACTCGGCCGCGAGGATCTTGCCCTCCAGGGCGCGCTTGCCAAAGCCGCCAGGGACCAAGATGCCCGAGGCGTCACCCAGGACCTCGGAGACGTTCTGCTCATCGAGGCTCTCGCCATCGACCAGCTGCACGTCAACGTGGCGATCGTAGAACACACCCGCGTGGTGCAGGGCCTCGATAACCGACAGGTAGGCATCGGGCAGCTGCGTATACTTGCCCACGACGGCGATCTTCACCTTGTCGGCGTGCTGGTTGGCATGGTTCTGCTTGCGCAGGAACTCGTTCCACTGACTCATGTCGCGCTCACGCGGGTCAAGACCCAGACGCTCGCAAATGCGCAGGTCAAAGTCCTGCTCGGCGAGCAGCTGCGGAACATCGTAGATGCTCGCGCAGTCCTCGTTGGTAAAGACACAGTCGGTGTCGACGTCGCAGAAGCTTGCGATCTTGCCGCGGATGGCGTCGTCGATATGGTGATCGGAGCGCAGGACGATAATATCGGGCTGGATACCAAAGCTGCGGAGCTCCTTGACGGAGTGCTGCGTCGGTTTGGTCTTGACCTCGTGGGCGGCGGCGATATAGGGAACGAGCGAAACGTGGATGTAGCAGACGTTCTCGGGGCCGGCCTCCTTGCGATACTGACGGATGGCCTCGACAAACGGCTGCGACTCGATGTCGCCGATGGTGCCGCCCAACTCAGTGATGACCACGTCGGAGCCGGTCTGCTCCTCAATACGACGGAACTTATCCTTAATGGCGTTCGTGACGTGCGGAATCACCTGCACGGTGCCGCCCAAAAAGTCACCGCGACGTTCACGGGCGATCAGGCTCTTATAGATGGCACCAGTCGTAAAGTTGGAATCGCGGGTCAGGTTCTCGTCAATAAAGCGCTCGTAGTGGCCCAGGTCCAGATCGGACTCGTAGCCGTCCTCGGTCACAAAGACCTCGCCATGCTGGAACGGGCTCATGGTGCCGGGGTCGACGTTCAGATACGGGTCGGCCTTTTGCATCGTCACCTTGTACCCGCGCGACTTGAGCAGACGGCCCAGCGAGGCCGCGGTAATACCCTTGCCCAGAGACGAAACCACGCCGCCGGTCACGAACACATGCTTGGTCATATTGAGTTACCTGCGCTTCCCGTAGAAGTTGTCCATACACATCTTACGGGTCTTCATTGTAATACTCGCGACGCGCGCCGCACGCAATTTTTCTTACGCGCAATCGCATTTCTCCATCTCGAAACAAAACGCCGTCCGGTTGCCCAGGCGGCGTCGTTTCCACTATGAATGCGCGCCGTTATCGATCGGCGACTTCGTCCTTGATCAAGTCCTGCACGAGTATGCCGGCACGGATGCCCTCTAGATACCATTCGCCACGCTCCGTGAGACAAATACCATTTGCGAGCTGGCCGCCGTCGTCGCTGTAGCGCGAGACGACCTCAATGATGTCTTCGGATTCCAAGCGTTCAATTGCCGCGCGGGCGCGATACGGAGACACCCCCACACGCTCGGCAAGCGTCTTTCGCGAAAAGCCATAAAATCCGCCGTTGTCTTCGGACTGCTGTGCGATCTCCATCAGCACCTGCACCTCGACGCGCTTCATATCGTTGACACTCGCACGACCCTTGCCAGCCATGGCAGCCTCCTCAAACCGAGCACGGGCATCACCTGCACCGTGCGCGACCGGCACACCCCATGATGGCCGGCAACATCCATCATGCGGCATCCCCGCAAAAGGATAAAACAATTAGGGTTATTGTATACCGCCCAAATTGCTTATAGGCAGGTAAGCGGGCTATTTTTAGGTTAAACGGTAGCTTTGTTGATAAAAGGGGCGCACCGAATGCATACCCGATGTGCCCCTTTCAGACCAATTTATCCAGGCTTAGCGGTGGAAGAAACCACGGCGCTCGAACTTGGGCTCACAGCACACGTTGATGCCCAGCTTGCGCAACACCGTCTCGTCCGTCGGCGAGATGATTACGCTAAAGAAGGCATCGCAGCCGCGCAGCTGCTCCAGGCCCGAAAGGACGCGGGCCGCCGTCTCGCTCGTTGCCGAGGTGATCGAGAGCGCCATAAGCGTCTCGTCAGTGTGCAGGCGCGGGTTCTTGCTACCCAGGAAATGCGTCTTGAGCTTGCTGATAGGCTCGATCGCCTCATCACTAATGACCTCGAGCTCAAGGTCAACGCCCGAGACATGCTTAAGTGCATTCATGATGAGCGAGCTCGCGGCGCCCAGGCGCGTGGAAGTCTTGCCGGTCACCACGGAGCCATCGGGCATGACCATGGCGCCTACGGGGCCACCCGTCAGCTGCTCCCTGGTAAGGGCGGCCGAGCGTGCCGGCGAGTAATTCTTGTCGATACCAGCCTTCTTCATAATGATCTTGAGACGGTCGACTTGCTCATCGCCCACGCCGGTACGGCGCACATTTTCGACCGCGGTAAAGTAGCGGCGGACGATCTCCATCTTGGAAGCGTCGCGGCAGGCATCGTCATCGGTGATGGCAAAGCCGACCATATTGACGCCCATGTCCGTGGGGCTCTGGTAGGGGCTCTTGCCCAGGATCTTTTCCATCAGGGCACGGACCACCGGGAAGGCCTCGACGTCGCGGTTGTAGTTGACCGTAGTCTTGTTATAGGCCTCCAAGTGGAAGGAGTCGATGATATTCGCATCGTCGAGGTCGGCCGTGGCGGCCTCATAGGCGATGTTGACCGGATGCGTGAGGGGAAGGTTCCAGACCGGGAAAGTCTCGAACTTGGCGTAGCCGGCGGCGGTGCCGTGCTTGTGCTCGTGATAGAGCTGAGACAGGCAGGTGGCGAGCTTACCTGAACCAGGGCCGGGCGCGGTGACCACGACGAGCGGACGAGTGGTCTCGACAAACTCGTTCTTGCCATAGCCGTCGTCGGACACGATCAGGTCGACGTCGTGGGGATAGCCCTCGATGGGATAGTGCAGCTTGGCAGGAATGCCGAGCGCGTTCAGGCGATTGCGGAAGACGTCAGCGGCGGGCTGGCCGGCGTACTGGGTGATAACCACGGCCGCGACAGCAAAACCGTTGCCGCGGAACAGGTCGACCAGGCGCAAGACGTCCTCGTCATAGGTAATGCCCAGGTCGCCACGGGCCTTATTCTTCTCGATGTGGTTCGCGTTGATCGCGATGATGACCTCAACGTCATCGGCAATGCTCTTGAGCATGCGGAACTTGCTGTCCGGTTCAAAACCCGGCAGCACGCGGCTCGCGTGATAATCGTCAAACAGCTTGCCGCCAAACTCCAAATAGAGTTTGCCGCCAAACTGCGAGATGCGCTCCTTAATATGAGCGGCCTGCAGCTCGATATACTTCGCGTTGTCGAAACCCTGGCGCATGTATGGCTCCCGTCCCGTTTCCATTTAATGTTCTAGGCGATTATAACGGAGCCCGCCCTCCCCGATACCCAGACCATCAACAGGCACCAACCAAACACGCCCACCGCAACCACCGGGGACCCGGGGTAGCTAATTTGGAGCAGGGAACAAGTCACTCCGCACCAACAATGGAAACGTCACAGGCAGAGCCAAAGCCAGCAAACGTGCACCGGAGCGAGCAAGCTGCCCCCTGCCTGCAACAATGGCAGCGCCGCAGGTTGAGCATAAGTCAGCGAGCGCCGTCCAGGACGTACAAGTTGGCATGAAAAAGGCAAGGCATAGACCTTCTGGTCATGCCTTGCCTTTTGAATGACAAATTGTCGTTCTGGGCGGCGCGCAGCGTCGACTGGTTGCGCGGTTCGTAGAACCGCGCAACATGAGAGCGCCCCCTCCCGCGCACGGAACGGGAGGGGGCTAAAGGTAGGAGTCTACCGGTGGGTTGACCCCACCGGACAGACGATGACCAGGTGATCCTTTACAGGATCGTCAAGGTTTCCGTGGGGTACCCGTTGGGTACTTAGAGCAGCACGCAGGCGACGGTCAGGATGACGGCGCAGACGACGGAGAGCGCGACGATGAGCTTAAGGGCAAACTTGAGCCAGGTCGTCCACTCGATCTTGGCCAGGGCGAGACCGCCCATGATGGCACCGGAGGTCGGGGTGAACAGGTTCACGACACCGATAGCAGCGGAGAAGATCATGACCATGACCTCGGGCGAGAAGCCGAGCTTAACAGCCAGCGGTCCCATGATGGGCATGGAGACGGTAGCCATACCAGAGGTCGAGGGGATCAGGAAGGACAGGCCGAAGTAGACCAGGAAGCTCATGGGAGCGAAGATCACGCCGGACAGGCCAGCCAGAGCATTGGCGGCAGCGTCGAGGACGTAGACGTCGAGGCCGGTGTTAGCCATGAGGACGGAGATACCACGGGCGAGGGCGATGACGAGAACAACGGACATCATGTCGGCAGCGCCGGTGATGAAGGTGTTGACGATCTGCTTCTCGGACAGGCCACCGATGATACCGATCAGGACGGCCATGAGGAAGAACCAGGTGGAAGCCTCGTCGAAGTACCACTGACCAATGGGCAGGCCGGTGATCAGGGCAGACCAGCCCTGGACGACGGCGTTACCGTCGGCGTCGTAGACGGCGCCAGCGTCGAAGAAGTTGGCGACGCCCTCGTTGAGGTCGGCCAGCGGAATGAAGCCGACGATCATGACGACGAAGGTGAAGGCGAAGGCAATCAGAACACCCTTCTGACGACCGGTGAGCTTGACCTCCTTGTGGACCTCGGAAGCAGCCTTGCCGTGAGCCTCTTCGGCGTCCTTGAGCTCCTGCATCGACAGGATGGTGGAACCCTTGTCAGCCTTGACCTTCTTGGCATAGTTCATCACGAAGAAGATGGACATAGCGGTAGTGACAATCCACAGGACGGCACCGAGGCCGATGATGATGGACTGGTTGACCTCAATGCCAACGCCGGTCAGAGCGTCGACGGCAGCGCCGACGGCGAACGGGTTAACCGTGGAGCCCAGGCAGCCGCAGCCAGCGCCGAGCAGGACGGTAGCGGCACCGACCATGGGGTCGAAGCCAGCGGCCATCATGGTAGCGGCGAGCAGGGCGTAGAAGGGAACGGTCTCCTCGCACATACCATAGGTGGTACCACCGAGGGAGAAGATGAGCATCAGCACGGGAATGAGCATAATCTCGTTGCCCTTAAGCTTCTGCACCAGAACGGCAATGCCGTTGTCCAGGGCGCCGGTCTCGGTCATCATGCCGAGGAAGCCGCCCAGGATCATAACGAAGAGGCAGACGGGCAGAGCGTCAGCGAAGCCCAGGATCGGGGCGGTGCAGAAATCGCTCAGACGGGCTGCAGTAACCGCGCCGCCGGACGTACCGGAGACGATAACGGTAATCACTGCGACAATTGCCAGCAGAGCAAGAAGAATGGTGAACGATGAAGGCATACCGCGCTTTTTCTTAGCGGTCTCAGTCATAGTTCTCATCCCCCTTCATAAATCATTTACTGATCTCGCCCGAAGCGGCTCTTCCGTGCCGTGCCTGCCGCTTGATGCGAGATTATTACCAGATAAAACCGCTCGGGGTGTGCAGCAATACACCCCGAGCGAGATGCTAGATGCTCTTACTTGAGCGTGGCGTACATGACAGCCTTGATGGTGTGCATGCGGTTCTCAGCCTCGTCGAAGACCTTGGAAGCGGGGCTCTCGAAGACCTCGTCGGTGACCTCCTGCTCGGTGATGCCGAACTGCTCGCACTTCTCGGCGCCAATGGTGGTGTTGGTGTCGTGGAAGCTGGGCAGGCAGTGCAGGAAGATGGCACCCGGGTTGGCCATAGCCATGACGTCGGAGGTGACACGATACGGGGTGAGCTGAGCGATGCGCTCGGCCCAGACCTCGTCGGGCTCGCCCATGGAGACCCACACGTCGGTGTAGATAACGTCGGCACCGGTGACGCCGTCCTTGACGTCGGTGGTCAGCTTGATGGTGCAGCCATTGGCCTCGGCGATGGGCTTGCAGGCCTCGATGACGTCGTCAGCGGGCATGCACTCCTCGGGGCCGCAGGCCACGAAGTTCATACCGAGCTTGGAGCAGACAACCATGAGGGAGCGAGCGACGTTGTTCTTGCAGTCGCCCATGAAGACGAGGGTCTTGCCCTTGATGTCGTAGTTGAAGTTCTCCTGGACGGTCAGGATGTCGGCGAGCATCTGGGTGGGGTGCCACTCGGTGGTCAGGCCGTTCCACACGGGCACGCCGGACTTGGCAGCGAGCTCCTCGACGTCGTCCTGGGCAAAGCCACGGAACTCGATGCCGTCATACATGCGGCCGAGAACGCGGGCGGTGTCCTCGATGGACTCCTTCTTGCCCATCTGCGACGAACCGGGATCGAGGTAGGTGACGCCCATGCCCAGATCCATGCCGCCGACCTCGAAGGCGCAGCGGGTACGAGTGGAAGTCTTCTGGAAGAGCAGAACGATGTTCTTACCCTCGAGATAGCGGTGCGGAACGCCAGCGCGCTTCATGTCCTTGAAGTTCTTGGAGAGCTTGAGCAGGTACTCGATCTCCTCGGTGGTGAGGTCGAGAAGCTTGAGGAAGCTACGGCCGGAGAGGTTAACACCCATGGTTCGATTCCTTTCGAAGAAATGAATTACGTAAGTATCAGTGTTGCCCGTTTGACGGGCGAAACCGGTGCGGTTGTAGGGGGACCGCACCGGAAACGGAAAGACTTAGAGGTCCTCGCGCCAGAAGGGCATGCTCATGCAGCGCGGGCCGCCGCGGCC
>CABUQI010000003.1 GCA_902493545.1 uncultured Collinsella sp.
CGACAACACCGGAAATCAGCACGTTGACCGAACCGACCGCCGGCACCACGCCCCACACCGTGAGCTCTCCCAGCCAGCTTATGGCGCACATGAACAAGGTGAAGGCGATTACGTAGCCCTGATAGAACTTGCCCGAGGTTCGATACGCCTCGCCCTTGGGGTCGACGCGCGGCACCACGTAGAACATCGCGAGAAACACCAGCGGCAACGCGCCGAGCGCGGAGGCCATCCAACTGGGACCCCAACCGTCGACGGCGCCGCTCGCTCCCCAGTGCGTGGGAATCTGCGCCGGCAAGCTCGGCATCACAATGAGGTGCGCTACGACATTGGCGACGCACAGAGCGACCAGCGCGATCCACACGCGCGGCGATACCCCTGTGGCGTGAATGCTCTTGTTTTCGTTATTCATCCTTATCACCTTCCGTGTTTGTAAAGCCCATAAACCAGCCAATCAAATCCTGCATGACGGTGGTGTTTAAGCTGTATACGATGTTTTGGCCATGGCGCTCGTCGGTCACCAACCCGGCGTTTTTGAGCGTCGCCAAGTGATGGCTCAGCGACGGCTTACTGATATCGAAATGCTCGGCAAGCTCCCCCGCCGTGCAATTGCCCTCGCGCAGCAACTCCAAAATGCGCCGTCGCGTTGGATCGGCAAGCGCCTTAAAACCCTCTCCCGGCATAAGACCTCCTCTCATCATCTCTCATGACGTGCACACTATACTCAATATTTAGATGTTTGTCTAACTATCTAATCGCAATGCTTCAAACCACATCAAAGCAAACGCCATCGCAACCTATGGGCGATTACCTATAATGGCGATAGCTAAAACACGACCTGCTTCCCCATCGGAGGATATTTATGACCGAAACCACCGCCGCAACTCCCATCGAGACACGCGACACCAAGCTCGAGATTATCATGGGCCGCGAGGCACTCGATAAGCTCGCCGATGCTACGGTGCTAGTGCTCGGCTGCGGAGGCGTGGGCTCCAACTGCTGCGAGGCACTCGCCCGCGGCGGCATCGGTCATTTCGTCATTCTGGACAAGGACATCATCGCGCCCAGCAATATCAATCGCCAGGCCATCGCCTTTCACAGCACCGTCGGCAAGCGCAAGGTTGACGTGATGGAAGCCATGATCCACGACATCAATCCCGCCGCTGCCGTCATCAAGCGAACTGAATACTTGCTGAGCGACAACATCGATGATTTCTTCGCGAGCGTTTTGGAGCAGACGGACGGCAAGCTCGACTACGTCGTCGACGCCATCGACACCATCTCGGCCAAGCTCACCATTGCCAAATATGCTCAGGACCACGACATTCGTTTGGTTAGCTCCATGGGCGGGGCCAACAAGCTCCATCCCGAGTGCCTCCGCTTTGCCGACATTTTCGATACGGTACGTGACCCCATGAGCCGCATCATGCGCAAAGAATGCAAGAAGCGCGGAATCAAGAGCCTGCATGTACTGTTTAGCTGCGAGGAATCGGTTAAGACACAGCCCCGCGACCCTTCCAACATCCACGAGCGCACCGAGCTGGGAACCGCCAGCTTTATGCCGCCCATCATGGGCCAGATGATTGCCGGCGAGGTTATCCGCCAGATCAGCGGCCGCGGCACTGAGCGCGTACGCTCCGATGGCCAACGTCTGGACTAGCGGAGCGCACCGAGATGGAGTCCCGGTTATTTGATGCACACTGCCATCTTGATTTAATGGCTCACCCGGACGCCGTTGCCGATGAGGCGACGGCGCTGGGCTTGGGTCTATTTGACTGCGGCGTCAATCCGCGCGACTTTTCGGCCGCAAACGAGCGCGCCTGTCGCCAACCAGGCATCATCGCCGGCGTTGGGCTTCACCCCTGGTGGCTCGCCGATGGCCACTGCGGTTTTGTCGAAGTCAATCTGCTTTGCGAAGTTGCTGCCCAAGAACGCTACATCGGCGAAGTCGGACTCGACTTTTCCGCGCGCTTTGCTGGAAGTGAGCCGCTACAAATACAGGCACTTAACCGGCTCTGCGATGCGCTCGTGCAGCATCCTCTTACCGGGCGCGTGATATCAATTCACGCCGTTCGTTCGGCAGGAGCCGTACTGGACGTCCTCGAATCGCATGGACTACTCATCCCAAACCCCGACTCCCCCGTTATCATCTTCCACTGGTTTAGCGGTACTTCGGACGAACTCGTCCGCGCGCGTAATGCGGGCTGTTATTTTTCCGTCAACGAACGCATGCTCGCATCTAAACGAGGACGCGAATACGCACGACAGATTCCACTCGATCGTTTACTGCTCGAGACCGATTCACCAGCCGAACCAAACACAGAAACAAGCGCACAGTCGCTCATCAGATCGCTCGAAAGCGCCTCAGAACACGTCGCCTCGCTCAAAAAATGCGACGCAAAGCATATTGAGTCGGCGGTTTTAGCGAATGCACACTCTGTTTTTAGCCTTCGCTAACCCCTGTGGTCAAAAAACGTCAAATATGAGTACTGCTAGCGAAATGGATACATTACTCTGAGCTTTCCGACCACCAGAATAATCTACGATTGTCCATTAACTAACACTTTTACAGTCACTCATCCTGCATTTTCGCAATCTTAAACCCCTCCAAACGCTCAAATCACGTCTGAAGGGGTCGATTTTGCTGCGACTAAATTAGTCACAGTACTCATATTTGGCTTTTTTGACCACCGAGTCACGGGAAGGCACCAATACAGCTCCCCGGGACAGCTCGGCTATTCGACGATTGGTGCTCCGTGGCCCCAAGAACCTTCCATACCGCACACGGTCGAGGCAAACCCGGCAGCAAAGTCGAGCGCGCGCTCGATGGCCTCGGCGCCGTCCTCGCCACGCTTGGCGGAATCGAGATAGCACATCAAAAACGAGGTGAGGAACGAGTCGCCCGCCCCCATGGTGTCCTTCATGTCCGTTACCGGTTTAGCCAGCTGGCGGTAATAACGCTCGCCGTCGTAAGCAATGCAGCCCTCGGCGCCCGCCGTAGCCGACACAAAACGCGGACCCAGACCCTTCACCCATGCCAAACGCTCGCGGATCTCGTCCTCACTCGCGGCATCCGCCGCACTAAAGAAAGCGAAATCGACGTAGGGCGCAATCTGCTCGTAGTACTCGTCGGTGGAGTCGTCCGAAAAGTCAAAAGAGACCGTGACGCCCGCAGCCTTCAGCTTGGGCAGCTCGCGCTCGGTAAAGCAATAGTTGCCCGAATGAACCACATCGAACTGCTTCATGTACGAAAGGTCAAAGCGATCGAGGACATAGCGCGCATCGCCACGGATACCGCCCTCGTTGGAGCCGAGGAAGACACGGTCACCGTCAACGACGGTCACGCGAGCCGCTCCGTTCTCGCCAATCATCTGCTCGCACTTGTCAAGCTCGATACCTTCATCCTCGAGGCTTGCAATGACATGCTCGGCAGCGGCGTCATTGCCAAAAATGCCCATGTATGCGGAGCGTGCGGCACCACATTTCTTGGCATAAACGGCGAAGTTCACCGCATTGCCGCCGGGATACATGGTGTGGATATGCTCGTAGCGATCGACGACGTTGTCGCCAAATCCGAGCGCGTTAACGTTAAATGCCATGGCCTTTGCCCCTTCTAGTACTCGACAACACCCATATAGCGACGGAAATCGGGATCGTGATCAAACACCTTGCCGCGTGCAGCACGCAGCTCGCAGTTCATGGCGTAGAACAGCACCGGGTCCAGATAGGCACGGACGCTCGCCGGCACGGCTTCCATACCGTATTCCTTGGCATCGAGCACCATCAGCGTATCGGTATGCGTCTTAAGGAACGCCAGGGCGCGCTCGTCCATAGCACGGCACTCGCTGGAGCCCATCTGCAGGAAGTAAAAAACGCCATCCTGAGTAGCCTCGAAGGGGCCGTGGAAGTACTCGGCAGAGTGGATGTAGCTGCAGTGCTGCCACTGCATCTCCATAAGAGAGCAGATAGCGAAACCGTAGGTCTGGCTAAAGTTGGGACCGCTGCCCAGAATGTAGAAGAACTCGTGCTCCTGGCAAAGCTTGGCAAAACGATCGCCCAGCTCGGCATTTACCTTCTCGCGTGCCGGGGGAAGGATCTTATCCATCTCGGCGATACCGGCATACATATCGGCAAGATCGGCGTAGCCCTCCTGCTGATCGAGCAGCTCTGCCGCAAGCGACAGCGAAATGCCAGCGGGGACCTCGGCCTGCGGCACGCCCTCGCCCCACGGATAGACCCATGTGGCCCATTTGCCGGTGTCGATCTTGGATCCAGCGTTGTCGGTCTGGGCGATCACCGTAGCGCCGGCAGCAAGGGCAATCTCGCAGCCCTCGACGACCTCGGGGGTGTTGCCACTGTGGCTGCAAGCAATGACCAGGGACTTCTCGCCCAGACGACGCGGACGCATGATATCGAACTCGCGAGCCGTATAGATATACGAAGTTAAGGTGGTTGCCTCGCGCTGCAGAAGCTCATGGGCCGGAATCAAATCGATCATGGAGCCACCGCAAGCAATCCAGTAGACGCTGTCGAACTTGCCCTTCTCGGCAATTGCCTCTTTGATCAGATCGTGTGCGTTCATATCCAGTTCCTTTCTTATTTTGGCCCGCAATCAATGACGTTGGTTGCGTGGCCGATAGTTGTTTTAGTCAATCAGATATTTCTCGAATGCGGCCATGTTCTTGGCATCTGCCGCCGCCGGGTCATCGTAGTAACGACCATCCGTGATTTCCTGGCCCAGCATGCCGTCGAAACCATGGGCGTTGAGTGTGGCGACGAAGGCGTCCATATCGTGTTTGCCATCGCCCCACACCAGATGGCCATACGGGTCGCCGTCGATAAAGTGCATCTCGTGAATTGCCCCATCACCAAAGGCGGCAAACCAGTCCTCGAGCGTCTCGCCTGCAACGCCCATCGCGGTTGTATCAACCATGGGCTGTAAGTACGGGCTCGCGACCTCCTCAATCATGCGCTTCGCATCGGAAACCGTCGTCACAAGGTTGCTCTCCTCGGGACGCAGGCTTTCCATCGTAAGCACCAGACCGTGCTCGCCGGCATACTCCGCCAGAATGGACAAGTGCTCGCGGCTGCGCTTCCAGGCTTCCTCGCGGTCCTCGTCCCAGTCGCCCCAGCCCGAGTTGACGGACATACGGTCGCACCCAAGTACCTCGGCAAGCTCAATGCCGTGCTTAAAGTACGCCAGGCTGCGCTGTTCATGCAGCGGTTTGCGTGCGCAGTACTGCCAAGGATAGACAACATTCTCGGGGCACAGAGTACGATACCTAAGCCCACGGTCTGCAGCCTTTTTCGCCAGGACCTCAGCCTCAAAGTAGCCCGTGTGGTCGAGCGTCACATGCGGCTCCGCACACCACAGCTCAATGGACTCAAAGCCCAAACGCTGCTGCACATCAAGGAAGTAATCGAGCGACCACATGATGTAGTGGATATTCATGCCCGCAATCTGCTCGCGGTGCAGCGTCGGTTTGGATTCAGACATCTTATGCCTCCTTATTTCGATCGAACACGATTTGTCCGTCCGACATCGTCATATCAACCGCAAGATCGCGTGCGTCGCGATAATCGAGGTCGAACACATCCCGATCGAGCACGCAGATATCGGCAAGCTTGCCAACCTCAAGCGTACCCAGCTCGTCTTCGCGCATCAGATCGTACGCGCCCCCGGCAGTCCAAGCGCGCAAGAGCTCGACAAGCGTCAGCGCGTTGGCCTCATTCACGGGCAGTCCGTCGGCGAAGAATCCGCCGCACGCGCTGTAGATTGACTCGCCCAGGCTCGGAATCAGCAGCGGTAAATCCGTGCCACAGCACACCGTGCATCCGGAATCTTCCATGCCGCGGCGATTCCAGCTGTGCAAAAGTCGCGTCTCGCCAATTTGTCGACGCATCATCGACAGGCAATCCTCGCGCCGGTCCAGCGTCAGAATCTGCGGATAGACCTCGCAAATTCCGCCCAACTTGCCAAACTCGACAAGATCGGTCGGGTCAGAGTTCTCGAGATCGGTAATCGCATGGCGACGAAGCATCCGTCCATGCTCGTCTCGAGGCAGCGAGGCATAGAGCGCCACGGTGCGACGAACGGCGCCATCGCCCTGGCAATGCAAGGAATATCGGAAGCCGTCAGCATCAATTGCACGCAGCTCGTTCTCAATCAGATCCCACTCTGGCTCCTCGACGACCGTCTTGCCGGCAGCGCCCGCATCGGCCGAGTCCTCATAGGGGTCTATCATCTCGGCAAGCCCCGCCCATACGCCGCGATCGGTCATACGGTTGAAGCCAGAAAAACGAACGAACGGTCCCCGGAAGCGCTCTCGCGCCTCGCGGGCATATGCCAGATTTGCACCGGCACCCACCGGCTGCGACATCATAGAGACGCGAACCGTCAGCTCACCAGATTCCTCACGGCGAGCCATTTCGTCGGCAAAGCCGTAATAGTCATCAAACGCCATCTCCTTGATGGCGGTAACGCCGCGCTCGTTAAGCATGTTCATGTAGTCCGAATACCCGGCACGCACCTCGGGCAGCGCGAGGAAATCGCTCATCATGCGCCAGATTTTCTCGGCATAGCACGCCTGGGGTGTAAAGCCGTATCGCGCACTAGCGGCAGCATTGAGAACGCAGGTCTCCGCACCCGATGTAAAGCATACGACGGGGATATCGCCAAAACAATCGTCAAACACAGCTGCTGTATTTGCGTTCTCGGCATCCGATGCCAACGTTTCGGGTAGGTTGTGGCCAAAAGCCGCCGCGCAATCCGGATGATCTTCTTTCCATGCACGCAAGAGCGACACGGCCTCTTTGGCATCGGCGATGCCGGACAGATCAGACCCCAATGTCCGCAGCGCCCAGCCTGTATAGAAGGTATGCACGTCGATCAGGCCAGGCATGACGGTGCGGTCGCCCAGGTCAACTACCTCGTCCGCCTGGGTCAAATACGAAGCTACCTCACACTTGGTGCCAACAGCCTCAATTCGATCGCCACGGACCGCTACGAAACCTTCAAACGGCAGGTCCCCCGTACCGGTAAAGACGCTCTTAGACGTCAGGACCGTCAAACGATCAGACATCACAACCACCTACACCGGAAGCATGCCAGAGATTGCCGTTACGATCAGGCCAAAGACGACCATGAAAATGAAGAACTTCCAAATGGTCTTCCACCATTGGCCAAACGAAATCCTAGCCACGGCAAGGCCGGCGACCGTCATGCCCGCCACGGGGCTGATGGTGTTGATGGTCTGGTTGGCAAACTGGAGCGCGGTGACGGCCGCCTCGGGATTGAGGCCCATGAGCTCGGTCAGGGGGCCCATAACGGGCATGGTGAGCGCCGCCAGGCCAGAACTCGAGGGAACCAGCAAAGAGAGCAGGCCAAGGACGATATACATAAACGTGGTGTAGACGGCGGCGGGTGCACCGGCAAGCGCGGTAGCGAGCGCCTGGAGGATGGTGTCGATGATCATGCCGCCCTCGGCGATGACCAGAATACCGCGAGCGATACCGATAACGATGGCAGCGTACGCAAAGTCGGCGAGACCCTTAACGAACTCCTCTGCGATCGTCTGCTGGTCAAGGCCGCCCAGGATACCGGCAAGCAAGCCCATGCCAAGGAACACGGCGGAAATCTCATTCATGTACCAGCCCTGGGTAACAAGACCCCAGACGATAATGCCCATACCGCAAGCAAAATCGATAAGCACGAGCTTCTGACGGATAGTGAACTCTTCCTCGATGGAGGCATCGGTCACGGAAAACTCAATACGCTTGAGCTTATCGTCCTCGTACACAATGGACGACTCGGGGTTTTTCTTGACGCGCATGGCGTAGCGCATGGCCCATGCGATACCGACGGCAGTGAAGATGACCCAAGAAACGGCGCGCAGCCACAGTTGCGGATTACCCTCGATGCCAATGATGCCTTGGGCGATCAAAACATTAAACGGGTCGATGGTCGAAGCACAATATCCCAAGTTAGGACCAAGGAAGCAGATGATGAATGCCGTCATCGAGTCATAACCGATACCCATCATGATGGGAATGAAGATGGCATAGAACGGCAGGGCTTCCTCAGACATACCAAACGTAGTGCCGCAAATGGACAGCAACGTCATCGTGATGGGAATGATGAGGATGTCCTTGTTCTTGAGCTTTTTAATCACACGGCTCATGCCGGCATTCAAAGCGTTGGTCTTGGTGATGATCGCGAACGATCCGCCAATCAATAAGACGAACGCAACGACGTCGGCAGCCTCTTGGATACCCTTGGTGGGCGCTTGCAGAACCGCGAAGATATCCTGGCCCAGATTGATGGTCTCGCCGGTCTCGGAATCGGTGTAGTTCTTATCGACCTGTTCATAGGTTCCAGCAACGGCGACTTCACGCTCGCCCGCCGCTGTCGAAATCGTCTTGCGCTGATACTGACCAGAGGGAACGATCCAAGTCAGGACCGCAAAGACAACGATCAGCAAGAACATGATCGTATAGACATGCGGTAATTTGAACTTAAAACGTCTGTTTGTCTTCTTCGCCTTCGTATCTGACATAGATACCTCCAAAGAACTCGAGACTGCATCGCATCTCGCTTCAACGTTTGCATAAGGCAAACGTTCTATGACGTCCCATAGATTACCAGCAGCTTTTTCCTTCATCAAGATAATTTCAAACTGGTTGCCGCAACGCGGTTGAACGGTTGTGTTCGCGCCGTGAACGGTATGGAAACGCCCGGTGAGATGATCCACCGGGCGTTTCCATTCGCAATGTCCTAGATGTCAAAAACGTAGCGAGACCCAACGATCCGCTGACGACCGATGATAAACGGCCGCCGCTGCTCATCGAAAAAGAAGGCTTCCATATAAAACAAGGGTTCGCCAACGGGAACTGCCAACAGCCGAGCGACCTCGGGCGACGCGCACGCGATCTCGAGCGTGCACGGGTCGGTAAACGCGGGCGTGCGGCCCGTTCGGTTGCGCACGAACTCAAAAATGGATTGGTTAGATAGAGGTGCCGTTGATAGATAGGCGTTGTCCTCGTAAACGTATATGTTGTTCTCGAGCATGACGGGGACTCCATCGGCAGTACGTACACGCTCAACGCAAATCAAATCAGTTCCAACGGGAACACCAAAGAACTGCGCTTCGGTAGAATCTGCCGGCAGTATCTTTCTCGAAATGACGCACGCCCCCGGCTCCATTCCGTTAACGCGGCATGCGTCCGAAAAACTCTGGACGTCATCCTTCTGGCGAATCTTGCGCTTAAGCTTGGGGGCATTGACAAACGTGCCTTTCCCCTGCCGCTTCGTTAGATAGCCCTGCTGGACGAGCTCCTCAATAGCGCGTCGCACGGTAACGCGGCCAACTTTATAGTTCTCAGCCAATTCGAATTCGTTGGGTATCCGCGCGCCCGCCTTGTAGGCACCGGAATTGATTTCGTTTTTAATGATATCGATAACCTGTTGGTACAGCGGTATCGCTGCTTTACCGTCAGTTAGTCCTTCAGTCGGTGGCATATACCCTCTCCCAGCCCAATTAAGTCAAAAGCGGGCTTAAGGGCATTCAACAAGCCCTTAAGCCCGCATTAGCATAAAGTATGCTTGCTGCCGCGCCAAAATGTCGGGTATTTACTCATCTGACCCGAAAAACGCGCAACTACCGCGCTCCTAAGAAAGCGTGAGCAGCTCCGGCAGCTGGTCGATAATCTTGTCCGCGGCATCCTGGCTAAAGCCAAAGCGCTCCTCGCGCTTGGCAATAACTGTCAGGCCGGCTCGCTTGCCGGCAGTGATGCCAGGCACCGAATCCTCAACGCAGCAGCAGCGATTCGCGGGCAGCCCCAGCAGGTCCAGCGCATGCAGGTAGATGTCGGGCTCGGGCTTGCTCTCCTTAAACTGCTCGCCGCTCACCACATACTCAAAGGCATCCGACAGCCCGCATGCGTTGAGCACTTCCTCGATGCTAACCATGGGAGACGAGCTGGCAAGCGCCACGCGAACGCCACGGCGCGGCAGCTCTCGAATCGTATCCACGGCGCCTGGGTTAATCAAAGCCTGATAGTCGCGCGGACGCTCATGCGCCCACTCGTCCCAACGGGCCAACGCTTCCTCGCCAGTGAAGTGCCCCTTACCGGCGCGCTCAAACCAATCGACCAGCATATGCAGGAAGAACTGATGCGAGGTACCGACCTGCCCATTCAACTCCTCTTGAGTCAGATTAAGCCCAAGCTCCTTGGCAAACGCGGCAGTCTCGCCCAGGTAGTAATACTCGGTATCGACAATGACGCCGTCCATGTCAAAGATAACGGCGTCGAACGGAAATGCGGACACGGCACCCTCCCTAACAAAAGGGCGCCTGCAAGCAGGCGCCCAAACCATGCATTATCGGCGATTCTAACCCAGCAGCTTATCCAGCGCCATTGCAATACCATCTTCGTTGTTATCGGCGGTCACCATCTGGGCCACAGCCTTAACCTCATCGACGGCGTTACCCATGGCAACACCGGTGCCGGCCCACTCAATCATGGACTTGTCGTTCTGGCCGTCGCCAAACGATACGACCTCGCTGGCATCGATGCCGAGTTTGGGCAGGGCACCCTCGAGCGCACGGGCTTTGTCGATACCGGGCGCCGTGTACTCAAAGTACCAGTCGGCCGTAAACATGCCCGAAAGCGTCTGGGTAAAGGGCGCATACATCTCCTCGTAATGCGCCTGCAGGTAGGCCGGATCGCCTGCCGTCAGCAGCTTGTCTACGGGATAAGTGTCCACGACCTCATGCAAGCTCTCGACCTCGCGGATCTTAAGGTCGCAGGCATCGCGCTCGTATTTGACGATATTCTTCTGCGAGCCGTCCGGCAGTGTAATCATGCAGCGATACGAGTCCTCTACATGCAGGTCGCGCCCGAGCGAGATCATGGGGATCACATCATAGTTTTGCAGGTGATCAATCAGACGGTGCAGTTCGTCAGCTGGCATGGCCTGGTCAAAAAGGACCTCATCGGTCTGAGCGTCGACAACATGCGCGCCATTGAAAGCGACTAGCAGACCGTCATGGTTTTGGAGGTCGAGCTCCTGTGCCAGAGCATGTAGCCCCCATGCGGGACGACCCGAAGCCAAGATGAGCTTAATGCCCGACTCCTGCGCCGCGAGCAGCTTTTCGCGCGTACGCGGGCTGATCACCTTCTGATCGTTGGTGAGCGTACCATCGATATCCATTGCGATGGCTTTAATTGCCATATGTGCCTCCTTGCATCGTTTTTATCGCGCACTATCTTATCCGAGCCGGGGCACGTTCGCACGGCGCGCGTATGACGGTTGCAAAACCACCCCATTTGAAACAAAGGCAAAAAAGTACTTGCAAAGACGCGTTCCGACATATAAGTTGATAAAAGACCGCCGTTGCGGTTTTAAGTAGATCGAGCATATGAAGTTTGAGTTTTAGCGTGTAAGAGAAGGAAGATCGGCAAAGTACAACCCCAAACGCAATGACAACTTAATGAGGTAACTGCCACATGTGAGGCACCCAGGGCATTGCTGTCTCGATTTTGAGCACGATGCCTTCCGCCTTGCATGGGCCGTTCCATCCCGCCCCTGCAGCAACTGCCTCACGGGCTCATTGAAAACCGCATAGCACCCCAACGTCAGCACATCACCCACGGCAAGCACATCACTCACGACAACCAACACATCAACAAACAGCACGAACATCAACCGATTGGAGAAGCTATGACAAACCACCACGCTGAAGACGGCGATAAGAAAAGCATTCTGGATGCCCGCATTGAGCGAGCATATGCAAACGAATATGACGCCGCCTTTGCCGCCGCGACCATCAAGAACTACGCGTCGCTACCGCTCGCGACGATCTTGGCCGATCACCCTCAACTGCTGAAGCGCTGCACAAAGATCATGGGCGACCCCGACATTCGCAAGCTGACAGACCCCTATGCCCCAAAACGCGACAACGATTCGTACGTTCTTACCGTAGGCTGCCTAGCCCATATGCTTACGGCGCTCGACACGAAACTCAAGCTCGAATGGGAACCCGACGAGCGTCATGAACTCGAAAGCAAGCGGAACACCCTGCGCACCGCACTGTTCCTTCCGTTGGACGGCCTCAAGCGCTGCAACGTCGAGCTCAATTCACAGGCGCGGCAAAAGCCCGGGACCACGGGGCAGAAAACTCCTAGACCCCATGTGGCCATCGTCGACCGCAACCGATATAACCGCATGACCGCGCACTTTTCTGCCGAGGGAGCAGCCATAAGGACGCTGATCGACCTGCTGTGCCTCCTGAGCATCAACGAACTATTTGAGGGCTATCTCGCCCTTGTTCCCGCGACGGCACCCAAGTCGGTAGCAAAGATCATCGAGACCTGCAGACGCCAGTTTGAGCGCCATCGCAATGGCAGCGAGATGAACGCCAGCATCGCGCAGTACTACGCGGCTCATTACAAAAATGACGGATGTGCCCCTATCGAGCATCAGCTGCGGCTCGCCTACACCACGCCCGTCGCAACGCTCCATCGCTTTGGAGCCCTTGGCGCTTGCGAGCCGCACGAACAGGCAGCCTGCCCCACAACCGAGCTCGATCTCAGGCTCGGACGAACCCTGTAGCCCGCCAGCCCCTCCGCGGGCAACAATCCTATTCCACAACACAACCAACAGAAAGGAGTCCTCATGGACACCAATCATTCCCCCATCATCAGCCCCCTCACCATGCGTGAATCCGCCCGAGGTATCACGCTCACCAGCATTTACGATGAGATGCTCGCCCGTCGCGAGCTCTCCGTCATGGGAAACATCGAAACCCCGATGGCCCACGACCTATGTCAGCAGATTCGCCTGCTCGATGCCACCGACCCCAGCCGCCCCATCACCATATTTGTCGCCAGCGCCGGCGGAAGCGTGCGATCGGGTCTTGCGATCTATGACGCCATGCGCCTCGCATCGTGCCCCATCCGCACCGTCTGCCTGGAATTCGCCGCGTCCATGGGCGCCGTGATCTTTATGGGCGGCGACGATCGCCGTATGGCGCCCCATGCAGAGCTCATGATTCACGACCCGCTGATCCCCCAGGGGGCAGGCGGCTCGGCACTTGCGCTGCAGGAAACCAGCCGGCGTCTCATGCAGACCCGCAAGACCCTCACGCAAATCCTCTCGGACCGCAGCGGCCTCACGCCCAAGCGCATCCAGTCCCTCACCGCAAAAGACACCTACCTTTCGGCCGAGCGCGCCGTCGAGCTCGGCTTTGCCCACGAAATCCTCTCGACCACCAAGGAGGTCGCCCATGTCTAACCTCGCCAGCCGCCTCGCCGCATCTGAGTCCGCATCGTCCACCATCCTCGCCAAGGATCGAACGCTTTCCTGCGACACCCGCCAAACGGGACTCAACAACAATGCACTTGTGATCGGCCCCTCGGGAGCCGGCAAGACCCGAAACGTCCTCAAGCCCAACCTGCTGCAAATGAACGCGAGCTACATCGTGCTCGACACCAAAGGCACGCTCTGTCGCGAAGTGGGACCCGTGCTGGCAGCCCACGGCTACCGCGTGCAATGTCTCAACTTCGCCGACCTCAACACCGTCCCGGCCCTTGCGCCCGGCATCGAGCGCTGCGGTTACAACCCCCTGAGGCACATTCGCCGCAAGGCGGACGGCAGGCCCAACCAGCAGGACATCCTCTCGGTGGCAAAGGCCATCTGCCCCATCGAGGACAACAACCAGCCTTTTTGGGATCATGCGGCGGCAAACCTACTGTCGTGTCTTATCGCCTACGTCACCGAACAGCTACCCGCCGACGAGCAGACGATCAGCTCGGTCATCAAGCTGATCGAGCACCTGCAGGACGGTGCCACGGGTCGATTGTTTGACGACCTGATCACGACCGACCCCCAAAGCTATGCCCTCTCGCTATGGCGGCGCTACGCCATTACGCAAAATGCCGAGCGCATGCACGCGAGCATCGTCGGCATCCTTGCCGAAAAGGTCATGTGTCTGGGATTCGACGGTGCGGCACAGCTCTATCGTGAGTGCCATCAGGTGAACTTCGCTTCCATGGGACACACCCCCTGCGTCCTGTTTGTAACCGTGAGCGATATTGACCGCAATCTCGATCCGCTGACCGGCCTCTTTATTTCGCAGGCGTTTATGGGCCTCATTCGTGAGGCCGATAGGCAGCCCGACGGCAGCCTGCCCGTGCCCGTGCGCTTTATGCTCGATGACTTCGCAAATCTGCAGATCCCCCAGATCGACAACGTGCTCTCGATTATCCGAAGCCGCAACATCTGGGCAACGCTGCTACTGCAGTCGACCAACCAGCTCGATGCGCTCTATGGCGAGGCACGCGCACGCTCCATCATGGGCAACTGCGACACGCATCTAGTGCTGGCGTTCCAGGATCCCGAGAGTGCCCGGGTGTTTTCCGACCGCGCCGACGCGCTGCCCAGCACGCTCATGGCGACGCCGATCGATCGCTCGTGGCTCTTTGTGCGCGGTCGCACTCCCGAACAGGTCGAGCGCTTTAGGCTCGAAGACCATCCGCTCTACGGGGAGCTGCCCGAGGCGCAGCGAGGCCATGCGGAGGCCGAGATCTAGGCGCAGGGTTCTCGCAGCGCGCGGCGCCCCGGCGATGTTCCACAAAGGCCGTGTGCCCTGGGACCACGACAAAGCAAAGGGGCCCGCATCCGATAGGATACGGGCCCCTGACTATAAGGCGCGATGCGTTAACAGCAGCGACTACTTGCGATGCGCGCGATAGAACTCGATAAGCGCCTGGGTCGAAGCGTCCTGCTCGGCCTTGGCGGCGTCATCGTGGAAGGCCGGGGTAATCTGCTTGGCAAGCTGCTTGCCCAGCTCGACGCCCCACTGGTCGTAGGAGTCGATGCCCCAGACCGTGCCCTCGACAAACGTGATGTGCTCGTACAGGGCGATGAGCTCGCCGAGTGCGAACGGGGTCAGCGTGTCGCCGAAGATCGAGGTCGTCGGGCGATTGCCCTCAAAGCAACGGGCCGGGACGATCTGCTCGGGCGTGCCCTCGGCACGAACCTCATCGGCCGTCTTACCAAAGGCGAGCGCCTTGGTCTGGGCCAGGAAGTTGCCCAGGAACAGCTCGTGGACATCCTGGCCGCCGTCGGTCGCAGGGTTGGCGGTATTGGCGAAGGCGATGAAGTCGGCCGGAACCACCACAGTGCCCTGGTGCAGCAGCTGATAGAAGGCATGCTGGCCGTTGGTGCCGGGCTCGCCCCAGAAGATCTCACCGGTGTCGGAGGTCACGGCGCTGCCGTCCCAGCGGACATGCTTGCCGTTGGACTCCATGGTGAGCTGCTGCAGGTAGGCCGGGAAGCGGTGCAGGTACTGGCAGTACGGCAGCACGGCGTGGCTCTTGGAACCGAAGAAGTTGACGTACCAGACATTGAGCAGGCCCATCAGCGCGACGGCGTTGTTCTCGAGCGGGGTGTTGCAGAAGTACTCGTCGATGGCGTGGAAGCCCTCGAGGAACTGCTGGAAGCGCTCGGGGCCGAGCACGACGATCAGCGACAGGCCCACGGCGGAGTCAACGGAATAGCGGCCACCGACCCAGTTCCAGAAACCGAAGGCGTTGGCGGGGTCGATACCGAAGGCCTCGACCTTCTCGAGTGCGGTGGAAACGGCGACGAAGTGCTTTGCCACGGCCTCGGCGTTCTGCTCATCGGAGCCGTCGATGGCGCCCTGAGCCTTGAGCTGCTCGAGCATCCAGGTCTTGACCTCGCGGGCGTTGGTGAGGGTCTCGAGCGTGGTGAAGGTCTTGGAGACGATGATTACGAGCGTGGTCTCGGGATCCAGGCCCTTGAGCTTCTCGGCCTGGTCGTTGGGGTCGATGTTGGAGATGTAGCGGCAGTCGATACCGGCGTCGGCATAGGGACGCAGAGCCTCGTAGGCCATGACCGGGCCCAGGTCGGAGCCGCCGATGCCGATGGACACCAGATGCTCGATCTTCTTGCCGGTAACGCCCTTCCACTCACCGGAGCGCACGCGCTCGGCGAAGGCATACATGCGGTCGAGGACCTCGTGCACGTCGGCGACGACGTCCTGGCCGTCGACGATGAGCTGGCCCTTCTCGCTTGCCGGGCGGCGCAGCGCGGTGTGCAGGACAGCGCGGTCCTCGGTAGTGTTGATGTGCTCGCCAGAGAACATGGCGTCGCGGCGCTCCTCGAGCTTCACCTCGCGGGCAAGATCGCACAGCAGCTTGACGGTCTCATCGGTCACCAGGTTCTTCGACAGATCGAAGTGCAGGTCACCGGCGTCAAAGCTCAGCTTGTTCACGCGGTCGGCGTCAGCAGCGAACCAGGCCTTGAGGTCGATACCTTCGGCCTCGAGCTTCTCCTGATGAGCCTCGAGCGCCTTCCAAGCGGCAGTCGACGTAGCATCGATAGGTGCGGCAACAGTTGCCATAGAGTCCTCCTCAGCATACGGGCGCACGCCTCCATGCGCCCGGACATTCAGATGCCACTATTCTAGCGCAGGTCAAGACTACAATCAGCGAGCGTTGCCAATCGGCCCCCAAACGGCAACCGATTAAAAAGGGACAGGCTTATTTTGGCAGGTCAAACGCTTTACCAACCAAAAATAACCCGTCCTTTTATGGCAAATATTAGGCCGCGGCGCAGATGCTACCGAGCAACTCACGCAGAGGAGACCCGATGCCCTCCAGCAGTTCGGGCGCGATAATGGCAAAAACGGGAACCTCACCGGTGCCCACGACAGCAGGCGCCTTGCCCTCCGAGAGAATGCATCCATAAGGGACAAAACCGTCTTCGCCGGCATCGAGCGCCGCCATGCGACGCGCGAGCTCGCGCGCAAAGCCAGCAGTATCGGCATCGCCAATCGCCAGGACAAAGTCCACGCCCTCATCGGTTGCCAGGGCTACGGCCTCATCGACCAAATCGTCTCCCCCGTCGCCCCCGGCCGAACCGCAACGAAAGAGTACGCGTTCGAGCAGGGCACGATCGAGCGAGCCCAGCGCCGCCGAAACGAGCTCATCGCGCGTGTGCTTGTCGCCTCCCAGCACGACCAGTGCCTTGGTGCCGCCATAGTGGGCAACCAATCGCCCGCACCAGCGAGCCACATCCCCATCCGCAACCAAGCGCGTCGGCATACCAAACCCATAGTTGACCATTATCCCCACAACCCTTCCGTGCTTTATGGTGGTATCGATCGTTAGGCTCATGCTACGAAGCGAGCTTTTCCGAGCTGTTTCGCGCTCTTTAGGGCTGCGTTAAAACCCCGATGAAGCCGCACGACCATACTTGCCAAAAAGGGACAGATTTTGACGGTGTCCGTGCAAGCGGGTATTATCGAACAGGTATTCGATAAGAACATGTGTTTGATGGAAGGGCACGGATGGCGCACGAGCAGCACACCTATATCTGCATCGACCTCAAGACGTTTTATGCCAGCGTCGAGTGCGTCGACCGTGGGCTCGATCCGCTCACCACCAACCTGGTCGTTGCCGACGAATCGCGCGGACGCACGACCATCTGCCTCGCTATCACGCAGGCCATGAAGGACTTAGGTATTCACAACCGCTGCCGTCTGTTCGAGATTCCCGACGGCATCGACTGCATCAAAGCAGTGCCGCGCATGCAGCACTACATGGAGGTGTCGGCGCAAATCTACGGCATCTATCTGGAATACGTCAGCCCCCAGGACGTGCACGTCTACTCAATTGACGAGTGCTTTATCGACGTGACACCCTATCTGGACCTCTATCACACCGATGCGGAAGGCTTCGCCTGCATGTTGCGCGACGAGGTCCTGGCGCGCACCGGCATCACGGCGACGGTCGGCATCGGCCCCAACCTATTCCAGGCCAAGGTTGCACTCGATATCACCGCCAAGCACGTACCCAGCCGCATCGGCATACTCGACGATGAGACCTTTCGCAAGGAAATCTGGCCCCATCGTCCCATCACCGATATCTGGGGCATCGGCCCCGGCGTGGCAGCACGACTCGAAAAATACGGCGTCTACGATCTGATGGGCGTCGCGGCGCTCGACGAAAACCTGCTTTACGACGAGCTCGGCGTCAATGCCGAGTATCTCATCGACCACGCCTTCGGACGCGAGCCGACAACCATCGCCGATATCCAAGCCTATCGCCCGCAAGCAACTTCGACCACCACAGGACAGGTGCTCTCGAAGGGCTATGCCTACGAGCAGGCCTACACCGTCTTGCGCGAGATGGTCGACAACGCCGTGTTGGACTTGATCGATAAGCACGTGGTCTGCGACAGCATCTCGCTCTTTGTGGGCTACGCGAGCGAGCGCGCCGACATACGCAGGCTTGATGCCAGCGGTACTGCACAATATGTGGACGGATGCGGACACCTGCGCTCGAGTACGTCGAGCATCGAACCCACCGCAACCGCCGGCCCCGAGCTCGCGCCCCGTGCTCCCAAGCCCGTCCAGCGCGATGACGAACGGCGCCGCCTGGTGCGCGAAGCGCAGGCAATCGATGGCATCTTTGTGGGAGAGCATGGTGGCAAACCGCGTGGTGGCTATGCCGCGCTCTTTGCGCACTCCAACGCCTCGCGCAAGCTGCCCGAGCGTACCAATTCGTTTAAGAAGATCATGGGCTATTTCGATGAGCTCTGGGCGCAGACTGTCGATCCCAAACGACCGGTCAAGCGCATCAACCTGGGCTTTATCAATCTTGTGCCCGAGGAATTTGCCACCATCGATCTGTTCAGCGATATCGAGGCCGATGAGCGCGAGCGCGACCTGGCGCGCGCCGTCCTGGCCGTGAAAGGCAAGTACGGCAAGAACGCGCTCGTCAAGGGATTAAGCTTTACCGCCGGCGCCACCGCGCGCGAGCGCAACGATCAAGTTGGAGGACACCGTGCCTAAACCCAAACAACAGCCCATGCGCCCGCCGACCGCCTTCGAGCGCCTGGCGGACCCCGAGGGCAGACGCCGCGCAGCCGACCCCAACCTCACTGCCAACGGTGCCGTGCGCGCCAACCGCGCCGCACAGTTTATGCCCTTTGCCGCCCTCACGGGATACTACGAACTCGTGCGCAAGCAGGAAATCACCGTCGAGCAAAAACGTGAGCTCACGGAAGAAAAAGCCCTCGAGCTTTCGCAAAAGCTCGAGGGCCTCAAACGCGGCGACTTGGTGCGCGTCACCTATTACGATACGTACGGCTATCGTAGCCGCACGGGCATTCTCGACGAAGCGTTACCCGCATTCAAGCTGCTCAAACTCAGGGATATCGCCATCAACTTCGACGATATCCAGGACATTGAGCTACGCGGACGAGCCTAGCGACGAGAACGCTTGCGCAAGACGAGAGCAATGCCAAGCACTGCGGCAGCTGCAACCAGCAATCCCAAGACCAGCGTGAGGGTCGAGTCGCCAGCGCGAGGCAGCGAGCCGTCCTTCGGAGTCTTCTTAGCGGTCGTCGTGACGGTGGTCGTGGTGCTGCTCGACTGGTCGTTGCCACCCGTCTGGCTGCCGCCAGGCTGATCGCCGCCACCCGGCTGCGAAGGATCGGTGGGTTCCGTCGGATCCGGAGTACCGGGATCAACCGGATTCTCCGAATTCTCCTTGCGCTGGATCCAGACCTGGCAACCATAGAACGGGTTGGCGGTACCAAGGCACAGACCCTGGTTGGTCACCGCAAAGGTGCGCAGACCATGGTTATACGGATCGTTAAAGCCATTGGTCGTCAGCGTCGTAAAGTTCACGCCGTCCTCGGTCACATACATATCAAAGCCGCGCTCGGCATCGCGCAGGTAACACATGCACGTAAGGACACTCTGCAACTTCTTGAGGTTCTCCTCGCTCAGCAGCTTATCGAGCGCATCCTGAATATCGCTCGGCAGCTCGGTGCCATAGGCATCCTCGTACTGCTGCTTAAGGCTCTCATAGCTATCGAGCATGTCCTGATACTGGTCGGCAAAGGACTTGAAGTACGCGATCTCGCCATCGATCTTCTGGACATAAGCGGCGTCGTCCTCAAAGTCCTGGGACATCGTCGCGGCCTGATCGCAAAGACCGCCCGCGGCATCCTCCAGCGCATCGCTCAGATCGCCAAAGCCCTTAGCAACCTCGGTCTTCTCGTCATCGACATCGACGGCCTTGTTTGAATCATCAACCTCAGCAGCTTCGTTCGAATCATCGACCTCGACGGCCTCGTTTGAATCATCGTCCGCAAGCGTGTTCACGGGAACGATGGGGTCGTCAGGCGATTTCTTGTCGAGCAGGTGATCGAGCAGGTCCCTAAGGCGCTGAACCTGAGAGTCCCACTCCTCGGGCGTCATATCGATAATGTCGCCATTGGAGAACTGGCCGATCGGCTCAAGCAGGCTCGCGGTATCAAAGGTACCGATATACAGCTTGCCGTCGAACTTCTGCATGCGCCAAATGTACTGGTTCTCGTTTCGGCCAAAGCCCGAAGTCAGGCCGGAAATACCGCCCTCGGGGAACATGTCGGTGCGATCGCCAACGACGAGCTCCATGTTCTCGTCCTTGTCCATGCGATAGATGTTAACCGACTGCTCAAGATTGGCATTCACAAACGAGCAGTCAACGCCACCCATGCTGCTCTTGCCGCCCTCTTCGGTGTTGGATTTGTTGAACAGGATGCGCTCGAGGGCAATCTCCTCGTCGTTGTATTCACCGATATAGAGGTAGTCGTTGTAGACGATGAGGTTGGCAGCGCCAGAACGGGTACGGGCAGGATCGATGCCAAAGCAGTACTTTGCACCGTCCGTCTTCTGATCGCCGACAATGGGAGTCCACGAATAGCTGCCGTCGGCATTCTTGTCGCCACGGACCATGGCAAACGACTACATGGAATTATCATCGGGAGCGTTCTCGGGCGTACCGGTGCAGATGGTCGCATAGAGATGGCCATTGTACGAGACCATATCCCAAATGGCGCCGCCGTAGATGCTGTCCTGATAGCGAATCGCCGGATAGCCAAACAGCGTCTCCGAGTTGGCAATCTCGGTGAAGCTGTCCTGGCCCTTCGAGGGGTCAGACGACGTCAGGATTGTCGACACAAAATTACCGTTCGCGTCTTTACCCACATTACTGATGACGAGCTGGCCATCATGGACGCACATGCCGCGGATACCGGTAGAAATGCCCTGCTTGTAGGCAGCACCGTAATCCTGCATGCTCGAAAGGCCCTGATAGACAACTTTGTACTCATCCGTCTTAGGATCGATCTCGTATACAGCAGGCAGGCCGCCTTTGCCGTCATTGGTCCTGACGCTGCCGCAGAAATAGAGCTTACCCTTATAGCTCACGGCATTGCGGAACAAAGGAGCGACGCCGTTGAGCGATTCAGAGAGTAGCAGCTTGGTCTCACCGGTCTTGGTATTGATCTTGACCAAGATGCCGCCGCTGTCCTTGTCGGCCGTGCCGTCCTCCTTCTGCTGTCCATAGAAGAAGGTACCGTTAAACATGGCCTCCAGCGTCAGGCGCATGGTTTCGACATCAAAGGAATCGCCCAGCGTGCTGTTCATGAGCGTCAGCGTGTTGCCCATCGCCGCATAGCAGGTGCCCACATAAAGCCAGTCACCATAGCTCGCAGCCGCCCAAGTGTAGCTCTGGCCGCGATCGCCTTCGTTGTTGGCCGTATTACCATCGGCGCCCGGAACGGCAACGGCACCGTTACCCTGGTAGTCGACGATGCCATCCGGCTGCGACGTTCCTACCGTAGGATGCGAGAGCTTCTCAAAGGAATACCCATTTCCCGCATTGTAGGTAACGGCACCCGATGCGTCTTCGGCGTGCGCCGGCAGCGGCGATACCAAGATAGCGGCAAGCGCTGCCACCAAGCCAAGTGTTCCCACTCGTCTCATAAGGTTATAGCCTCCCCTGTCCTAAAGCCCAGTTTTAGCATTCTTCATTTCTGTCCACGGTTAATTGCAATCTGAGCACAGCAATAATCAGTGTATAAATATACACCTGTAATTTTTTGGACGGGTTCATAGATGCTCGATTGGTAGCGAATTCCGCGCAAACCGTCACCAAACTCCACTTTTGCCGCATCTAAAGGTTATTTTTGCGCAAATTTTTGGATGCCGATAGTCACAATGGGCAGGAGGCTGGTACCCACCGGAGAGGGCAACGCCTACATTTTCATAACGTAATAGCCCGCACCCCTCACTGCCGTCTCGAGTGTGTCGCGATCAACCGGGCGCTTCGAGCGCACGCGTGCCGTGTGGTCCGCGTACGTTACCGTAGCCCACACGCCATCAAGCGCATTGAGGGCATTCGTCACATTCCGGGCGCAGCCGTCGCAACTCATGCCGCCGATAAGGAGTTCCTCACGATAGGGGTAGTGGGACTCGTCGGTGTCTGCCACCACAACCTTTTTGGCCTTCTTGCCGCTCGCACCATCGCTGCAGCAACTCTTCCCGTGTGTCGAAGCGGCAATGCGACGCAGTCCAAAAAACATGCCGACGGCAATGACGGTCAGCACGATGAGATTCGCAGGGTTGAGCAAGTCACTCATGCGTTCCCCTTTCAGTAGCACTATCTAGATACCCCCATGGGGTGTCCCCATCTTAACCCAAAATCATGTCCGTTCGGTCAATTAGTTTTCCTCTTCAAACTTTTTTGTTGACCATGGCTTACTTTCGTGTATAAGTTTTCCTAGGCTAACAGTTTAGATCCGTAAGGAGCGACGTGACTCGAACCATAGACATCCCAACGTTTCAGGCAGCAGTCGTGCGCAACTGCTCCCCCACGCTCGCGGGCATCAAGCCGGCATCGCTCTTTACCTATCCAGGCACCTACGCCCACGGGGACGGCTCGACCGCAACAGAAACCATCGCAGAACGCCGAGCACGCCTGCTCAACGTTATCGCCCAGTGCAACCGCGAGCTTGACCCGCTTGGCATCCACCTGAGTGTTTTGGTCTGGCGGCCCTGCGGAGCGCTCGTGTACGTGTACCGAGCCAAAAGCCTCACCACCTATTTCGCGGACCCTCGCGCCAAAACGGCGCTCGCCTCGGAAGGCTACGACACGAGAGACCTTTCGACATGCCTTGTGCATTTGGCATCACGTATCACGCTCGCGAGTAATAACGTCGCGGAATGCGCCTGTAGCCAGACTCGATGCGCACTACCCCAGCAAGCTAACTGCAGCAACGACTGCACCTGCGAGTTTCCGCACGAAATAGGCTACTTCCTAGGATATCCCTACGACGACGTGCACGAGTTTATCGTCCAGCGCGGCGAGAACTATAAGGTCTTTGGGGCCTGGAAGGTCTACGCAAATGTCGAGCAGGCACTTGCGACGTTTGATGCCTACCGCGCCTGCACCCAATACTTCACCTTTGTCTATCAGCAGGGCTACAGCCTGGCGCAACTTGCCCAGGCAACCCGATAGAACATAGAAGCCGTGGCAACCTGCCGCACAACTGAAAGGACTCAACATGAGCAAGATCGCCGTCGTCTACTGGAGCGGCACGGGCAACACCGAGGCCATGGCAAACCTCGTTGCCGAAGGTGCAACCGATGCCGGCGCCGAGGCAGAGGTCATCTCCTGCGCCGACTTCTCCGCAGACAAGGCCGCTGGCTATGACGCTATCGCCTTCGGCTGCCCCGCCATGGGTTCCGAGGAGCTTGAATATGATGAGTTCCAGCCCATGTGGGATGAGGTCAAGGAGACCCTCGGCGACAAGAAGGTCGTCCTCTTTGGCTCTTATTCGTGGGCCGAGGGCGAATGGATGGACAACTGGAAGGCGGACGCCGACGAGGAGGGCGTCAACGTCGTCGATTCCGTCATCTGCTACGACGCCCCCGATGATGAGAGCGAAGCGGCCTGCCGCGCCCTTGGAGCCGAGCTCGCCTAGCGGCAATGAGCTCCGCCCGCAACGCGCATTGCAACAAAACACATTCGCGTCCCAACAAAAACGGGAGCCGGATCACATCCGGCTCCCGTTTTCTGCTATGTCAGTCATATAAAGCGGCTACGAGATATTGCCCAAGAACGCCTTGGTGCGCTCGCTCTTGGGGTGGTCGAAGACCTCGCTCGGCGTACCCTCTTCCACAATGACGCCGCCGTCCATAAAGACGACGCGGTCGGCGACATCGCGGGCAAAGCCCATCTCGTGCGTCACGACGATCATGGTCATACCGTCGTGCGCCAGGTCGCGCATGACGCCCAGAACGTCGCGCACGAGCTCAGGGTCGAGCGCCGACGTGGCCTCGTCAAAGAGCATCACGTGCGGGTTCATCGACAGGGCGCGGGCGATGGCCACGCGCTGCTGCTGGCCGCCCGAGAGCTGGCTCGGCATAAAGTCGATGCGCTCGGCCAGGCCGACCTTGGTCAGCTCCTCGACGGCGATCTTCTCGGCCTCTTCCTTGCTGCGCTTGAGCACCTTTTGCTGCGCAAGCATGACGTTCTTTTTGACCGACAGGTGCGGGAACAGGTTGAACTGCTGAAACACCATGCCCAGGTGCGTGCGCACTTTGTTGAGGTCGACGCCCTTGGCACACACATCCACGCCCTCGACGACAATCGAGCCGCTCGTGGGATGCTCCAGGCGATTGATGCAGCGAAGCATCGTCGACTTGCCCGAGCCTGAGGGGCCCAAGACCACAACGACCTCACCCTTGTGCACATCCAGATCGATATCGCGCAGGACCACGTTGTCCCCAAAGGCCTTCTGGAGGTTCTTGATGCTGACGACGACCTCGTTCGAGTTATTGGTTTCGCTCATGATAGGACCTCCTTACAGACCGGCGATGTGATCGGCGGGCGTCGCGACAACCTGTCCGGCGCTCTTGGCGGGACGCTTCTTCTTGGTCTCGGCCGTGCCCAAAAGCCTCGCCTCAAGACCGCTCACCAAGCGAGCGAGCGGCAGGGTGATGACCAGATAGAACAGGGCGGCAACCACGTACGGTGTAATGGAGCCCGTCGTGGCCACGATGGTACGGGCGTTCATGACGATCTCGACCACACCCACGGCGGCAAGCAGCGACGTATCCTTGTAAAGCAAGATAAACTCGCTGGTCAGCGTAGGCAAAACATTACGGAACGTCTGCGGAATCATGACATAGAGCAGCGTCTGGAACGCGTTCATGCCCAGCGAACGCGCAGCCTCGTTTTGGCCCTTGGGGATCGATTGAATACCGGCACGGAAGATCTCGCATAGGTACGCAGACGAGTTCATGGCCATGACGATAACGCCAAGCACGTAGTCATCAACCTTGACGCCGGCCAACGGCAGACCGAAGAACGCGATATAGATCTGCAGGAACGCCGGCGTACCGCGGATGATATTCACATAGATGCCGGCGAGGCAGCGCAGGATGCGCGACTTGGAGATGCGCATGAGCGACAAGGCAAAGCCAAAGGGAATTGCCAGCGGAAACGCCACAAGCACGATCGAGAGCGACATAAGGAAGCCCTTAAAGACGATCGGCAGGCTTTGGACCAAAATGACTGGGTTTAAGAACAGGCGCAGGAACATATTGGAGTTCCAGGCCTCGACCCACGGCTGCTCCTTAAGATCGGCCAGGAAGTTATCGAAGGCCGTCACGCCCTTGATCTCGACGGAAGGAATTTTTGAAATCTTCTTGGTCGAACCGTCGGCGAGCGTATAGGTGCCACTAAAGGCCTCATCGCCGCCCTCGACGGGAAACGTCACGCCGTAAACCTCGACACGGAAATAGCCGCCGGCAGGCGCCGTCTCGCCAAAATCAATCTTGAGCGTCTGGCCGTCAGCCTTGCACGTGGGCTTCATGGGCGTACGATCCATGAGGTCCTCGCCCGAGAGCATCGTCAATCGCGTGTCATCGGTACCAAACGTCGTGCCGTCGACAAACGTCAGCGAAAGACCGCTCAGTTCCTCGTCGGCATCGGCCTGAACTTCCCAGGTGATGCGCGTCTCGGTACCGCCGACCACAGCGCTACCCGAACCGGTATTGGGTCGGGCGGTAATCTTTGCGGTCTCAAGCGCCTGGGCGGTCGTGGGCGCATATGCCCCCGCACACACCAGCGCGAGCGCCACGGCCATGACGCAGGCTAGCTTTTGGAGCAAGGCGGGCAGTGGAAAACGCTGCTCCACGGCCCCTTTGTTCAGTCGAGACAAGGTGGCTCCTATCGTAGAAGTTGCCGGCAAAACGAGACGGAAATGCTCTCCGTCAAGAGAAGCGCAAAGGCCCTCTCCGCCAAAACGGAAAGGGCCTGCGCACAATCAAGTAGCTATTTTACTTGATGTTGTACTTAGCCATGAGGGCGTCGACGGTACCGTCGTCGGTCAGGTCCTTGATGGCCTGGTTGATGTCGTCCTTGAGCTTGGTGTTGCCCTGGTTGATGGCGATGGCGTACTCCTCGCCGGTGCTGATCTGCTTAATGGTCTGGCAGGTGTTGAACTGCTCGGCGGTCAGCTGGCTGGCAACGGAGCGGTTGGTGACTACGGCGTCGCCCTTATCGGACTGCAGGGCGCTGAAGCACTCGGTAGCGTCCTTGTAGGGGACGATCTTGGCCTTGGGGAAGTTCTCCTGGGCAAAGGACTCGGCGGTCGAGCCAGACTGAACGATGATGGTAGCGTCGGCATTGTTGAGCTTCTCGCTGAAGTTGTCGGCCGTGATGTCGGTGTTATCGACCTTGGTCACGATAGCCTGATCGTCCATGTAGTAGGAATCGGAGAAAGTGACTTCCTTCTCACGCTCGGGCGTGTCGGTGATAGCCGCGATGGAGACGTCATATTTGGCACCCGAAGCGACGCCCGGAACCAGCGTGTCAAAGTCATTGTTGACATACTCGACATCCAGGCCCAGCTTGTCGCCGATAGCCTTGATGAGCTCAAGGTCAAAGCCCTGATAATCGCCGTTGTCATCCTTGTACTCAAACGGAGCGTACTCGGCAGAGGTGCCGACGGTCAGCGTACCGTCCTTGACGAGCGCGTACTCCTTGGAGCCGTCGACCTTCTCGACCTTAGCGTCGTCAGAGCTGCTGGAACCGGCATCAGAACCAGAGGTGGCGTTGGACGAGCCACAGCCCGTCAGTGCGAGGGCGAGCGCCATGGCGCCCGTGGCGGCAAATGCGCCAAGCTTCTTGAGCTTCATAATCAGTCTCCTTCCGGTGACCCCGTTTGATTCAGAGGTCTGCAAAAACTGATGGCTATTATGCACCCGCTTGGGAGAATCTGCAATTAGAAAACTGATTGAAACAAACCCATAACGTGAATGGAACACTGCACTTTGTGACAGTCATTACTGCTGCAACGACCTTAACAGTCTGATTTCAGCCGCATAACCTGCAAGTTCGTTCGGTGTCTCCAAAATGAATGGCAATGCGCGCAAGCGGCTATTCGATACAATAATCTGCATAACCTGCATACCGCCGCCAAACTCTTCACTACCCAAATAACCCTTACCGATGCATTCGTGGCGGTCCTTATGGGCGCCGCAAGGGTTCTTCGAATCGTTGATATGCACGGCGCGCAAGCGCTCGATACCCACCACGCGATCGAACTCGTCGAGTACGCCGTCCAGATCATGGATGATGTCGTAGCCGGCATCACTCACATGGCAGGTATCCAGACACACGCCCAGCTTGGCCGACAGCTCTGGACGTCTGGCAGCAACACCCCCGATAATGCGCGCCAGCTCTTCAAAGCTACGGCCCACCTCGGTACCCTTTCCTGCCATGGTCTCGAGCAGCACCGTCGTCTGCTGCCCCTCAAACATCACCTGGCACAAGGTGTCGACGATCATCTGAATGCCGGCATCAGTCCCCTGCCCCACATGCGCGCCGGGGTGGAAGTTGTAATAGTTGCCGGGCAGTGCTTCCAGACGCTGCAAGTCCTCGGCCATTGCCTCCAGGGCAAACTCGCGCGCCCGCTCTTTGGCAGAACAGGGGTTGTAGGTATAGGGGGCATGCGCCACGAGTGGGCCAAAATCGTTTTGTTCCATAAGCTCGCGCAGGGCCGCCACATCATCCATGTCAAGGTCTTTCGCCTTGCCGCCGCGCGGGTTGCGCGTAAAGAATGCAAAGGTATTGGCGCCAACGGATAGCGCCGTCTCCCCCATCGCCCGATAGCCCTTCGTCGTCGAAAGATGGCACCCAATCGTCAGCATCTCCAGCTCCCCCTCATCAGTTGCGGTGAAATAGTTCCTGTTTGGCCCCTATTCTGCCGCAAACAGGAACTATTCCACCGCAAGTTATAAAAGGGGCATCAGGGATGCGGGCCGCCAAACACTACGGCTACGGGTGCCAGCATCATAATCCCCTATGCGTCAGCGCCAAGTCCTAGAGGGCCAGACGGATTGCATCGATAATGCGCGCGCAGCGCTGTGTGGCGGCAAGGGGCATGACGGGACTCTCGAGTTTCCCCGCCCGGATGAGCTGGGTCGCATGCTGGATTTCGCCGTAGAAATCATCGACCTCAAACGGGGCATTTATTTCGAGCATTCGTCCGTCGGAGTACTTCACATGGGCGAGCTCGGGGCGATGGAGACGCTCGATTTCCAACGAGCCCCGCTCGCAGGCAATCGTTAAGCGGCTTTCATATGCTGCTTTGCCGTCGCACACCATATGAATGGGTATGCCGCCGACGCTCATACGGATCTCGTCGGCCCAATCCACGCGGCCGCCCGATACGTCACGCCAGCGAACTTCACGAGACGAAACATCGCACGCACCCGCAAGTAGATCCTCAAACCACCCGACCGCATAGCAGCCCATGTCATATAGACAACCACCCTGCAACGGGTCGAGCAGATAACTCGAAGGGGACTCACCATAATCAAGTTTTTGCACGCTTTCGATCGAAACGATACGGCCGAGCTCGCCCGACGCAAGCAAGCCCTTCACGCGAGTATGCATCGGACAAAACCGATTTTTCATCGCCTCCATAAATGGCACGCCGCACTCACGGGAAACCGAGGCGATCACATAGGCCTCTTCTTCATTCAAAACGGCCGGCTTTTCGCACAGTACGGCCTTTCCCGCGCGCAGTGCCCGACAGACCCAATGCGCATGCATGCCATGCGGAAGAGCCAAGTAGATTGCGTCGACATCGGGGTCGGCAATCAGCGCATCATAAGCCGCATCGCCGCTATCGTCAGCCGTGGCATAACTGTGCGCGGCATCAATCGAAAACGCCCTGCAAAACTCCTCAACATGCGAAGGAGTGCGACCGGCGGCAGCCACAAGCCGTGCCCCGTCCACCTCCTTGAGCGACGATGCAAATCGATGCGAAATGCGCCCAGCGCCCAAAACGCCCCAACGAACCTCACGCAAATCATCACATGAATCCCGATGGCCCACGACAGCCCCCTTCAGTTGCGGTGGAATAGTTCCTGTTTTGCCCCTATTCTGCCGCAAACAGGAACTATTCCACCGCAAGTTATAAAAGGGGCATCAGGAGCGCGTTTTGCAAAAGGCTTTAAGCGCAGCCGTTACGGGGCCAGGCTGGAAACGTCGGCGCACATCGTCGAGACGCTCGGGAATATCGATGTGCTGCGGACAGTGCCGCGCGCATTTGCCGCATTTGATGCAATTGCTCACCAACTTGGGCTCGCTTGTACGCACCGCGCTCGCCGTAAAGTATTGAGACAGCCCCGTAAACCAACTATGCGCGTAGCTCGCGTTGTAGGCGCCAAAGCAGCCGGGAATATTGATACCCTTGGGGCACGGCATGCAGTAGCCGCACCCCGTACAGGGCACGCGATTCGATTTCTCAAACTCTCCCAGCACACGTGCGATGGTATCGAGCTGAGTAGCTGTCATCGAATCCGGCAGTGCGCGATCCGCCAATGCCGCGTTCTCGTCCACCTGCGCGGTATCGGTCATACCCGATAGCAGCATCGTGACCTGAGGATGATTCCACACCCACGAAAGGCCCCAAGCAGCCGGCGTCTTCAGGTACGGATCGCGTACGTCATCGAACACGGCGCGGGCCCGCGGAGGTAGCTTGCCCGCCAGGCGTCCACCCAAAAGCGGCTCCATCACAAACACCGCGAGCCCGCGCTCGGCGGCTGCCATGAGTCCCGCCGTTCCCGCTTGGTAGCGCTCTCCAGCGTAGTTGTACTGGATCTGGCAAAAGTCCCAGTCATACGCGTCAAGCATCGTGAGGAAGTCCGCCGCACTGCCGTGGTACGAAAAACCTATCTGGCGAATACGCCCCGCCGCCTTTTGGTGCGCAATCCAGTCCTCGATACCCAACGCTACCACGCGCTCCCACTGCGCGGGCGAGGTGATGTTGTGCATAAGGTAATAGTCGATATGGTCAGTCCGCAAACGGCGCAGCTGCTCGTCGAAGAACCGATCGAAATCCTCCGCACATTTGCACGAAGCGTGCGGCAACTTGGTCGCGAGCAAAATCTGGTCGCGCAGCCCCAGGCGCTCAAGCGAAGCTCCCACACAAGCTTCGTTACCGGGGTAGAGATAGGCCGTGTCCAGATAGGCTATTCCTTGCTCCACCGCACGGGAAATGATGGCATCGGCCGTCTTCGCATCGGGGTGTCCCGGCGCACCGGGAAACCTCATGCAGCCCAGTCCCAGCACCGAGATACGGTTGCCGCTTTTGGGGTCAACACGATATTGCACTGCCCCTCCTCTCCCCTCGAAGCTCTAATGAGGCGAAACACAACGGCCACGCCATCAAAACACATTGGAATCGCAATCGAGAACGTATCGTAACGTAGCAGCAATCGAGCCATCACGACACCGCTTTAACATCAGCAAAAAGCCCGATGAAAGGAGGCGAACGGACCACGCGTGAGGACGCCTATCCCTACCCCGGCGAACAATACATCCTCTCGGTCGACCGTTACCAGATCGAGGTCATGGACCATCTGGACGAGCTTCCCGCCACGGGTGCCGTCATCTTCTGTACCTTCCCCAAGGTGCGCGATGGCGTTGGATATCCCGCACGCGTTTTCGCGGTCTGCCCTGCAGTGTAGCGTCCAGGCAAACATTTCTTTTTATAACTGCCGCCCCACGCACCCACAAATCACCCTGGCGGCATACAATCCATCAGGCGCCCCTTACGCGGGCGCCTTTTATATGGGGAGATGATTCGCATGCAGATCAACAAGGTCGCCTTTATCGGCAAGGGCGGCGTCGGCCTGCTCTACGGCAGCATGATCGCCAGGGCGCTCGGCAACGACGCCGTCGAATACGTTATGGATGACGCACGTTTTGAGCGTCACGCGGGCGATGCGCTCACCGTCAACGGCAAGCCCTGTGCGCTCAAATCCGTCCGCGTCAGCGAGGCAGTGCCCGCCGATCTGGTCATTCTCACGGTCAAGACGACTGGACTCAACCAAGCACTCAAGACTATGGAGCGCGTCGTGGGACCCAACACGCTCATCGCCTCGCTATGCAACGGCATTACGAGCGAGCAAAAGATTGCCGAACGCTTTGGCTGGGAGCATACCGTTCTTGGTATCTGCCAGGGCATGGACGCCGTGTTCCTCAACGGCGCGCTCACCTTTACCAATGCGGGCGAAATCCGCTTTGGCGCAGCCGCCGGCACCGACCCCGCGACCGTCGCCGCTATCGACGAGCTCTACACGCACTGCGGCATCGCCCATACCGTCGAGAGCAACATTGCGCACCGCATGTGGGCCAAACTCATGCTCAACGACGGCATCAACCAGACCTGCATGGCCTACGGCGGGACCTACGGAAGCGCCACGGAGCCGGGCTCCGAGCAGCGTCGCTGCTTTGTTTCCGCCATGTGCGAAACGCTTGCGGTCGCCAACGCCGAGGGCGTTGAGCTGACCGAGGCAGACCTGACGCAAATGGTGCACCTCATCGAGGGAATCGACCCCGCCGGTATGCCCTCGATGGCTCAAGACCGCATCGCAAGACGCAAAACCGAGGTTGATGAGTTCGCGGGCACCATCTGCCGCCTCGCAGCCAAACACGATATCCAGGCACCACAAAACGAGTGGCTCTATCGGCGCATCCGCGATATCGAGAAAAGCTGGTAGCGCCAACGCGCCGCATTCAACAGCCTTAACAGCAAAACCGCCGCAAGGGAACCTTTCCCCTGCGGCGGCCTTCATCTTCGTCTATGACCGGCGGTCGATCTCGCAACAGTTAGCGTTGCGACTCCGGCACCTCGTCCTCGTCATCGCGGCAAAGAACCACGCCCACGCTTCCCAGCAGCGCGGCCGCGATCAGCGCGCCGACCACGATAGGAGCAGCCCCGCATGTCCCCTGCATGCCCGCGACGAGCGCGGCCGTGGGACCAAGGCAGCCAAGCATCAACGCGACGACGGCAACGGCGATATCTCGAGCATTCACAAGACCACTTCCCCCAAGAGAAAGACCTTATTTCTCATGAACTAGTGTGCCCCGCATCCATACGCCCAGCGTACCGCCACGGTAAGGGCTCTGTTAACTCAAACGCACATAAAGAACGGACGCCTTTACGTTGCCCAAAGGCTCGGTAAAGACGCCCGCCCGTCATGTCCTATTGGCTTAAGGCAGATTACCAACCGGTATAGTAGTCGGTGGTTCCGGCGGCGCAGCCGGAGTCATAGACCTTGCACTCGCCCTTGGAACCGGTAAACGTGGAGC